>NZ_LXYF01000043.1:0-61476 GCF_002894065.1 Sphingobium sp. SA916 | reverse complement strand
GCGGGCGCCGCCGTCTGGGCAGGAGGGGCAGGGCGCGGGGCTTGCGCAGGCTGCGGCCTCGCCGCGGCCTTGGGCTGGGGCGCATTGCCGGCAAGGCCGCGCCGCGCTTCGGCATTGGCGGGATCGATGGCCAGCACCCGGTTATAGGCCTGTCGCGCCAGGTCGCCGCGTCCCTTGGACTGCCAGTAGCGCGCCTGCTTGAGCAGCGGGGCGACACCCTGCACCTCCGCCTGCGCCAGGGGCATCGTCGCGATGGCCAGCAGCGGCAGGCCGAGGATGGAGATCGTCTTCTTCATGATCATTTCACCGCTTCGAGGCGCTTGGTTTCCTGCCGCTTGAACAGCAGATAGACCGGTGCGGAGATGAGGAAGGCGACCAGCAGGCCACCCAGGGCGATCAGGAACGGCCGCTGGCTCATCCAATAGGCGATCTTCATCCAGACCGGCAGCGATCCGACCCAATAGCCGTCGCCCACCGCAAAGCTCGCCATGCCTTCGCCGTCCACCACCGAAAGATCGCCCTGCACCTGCGCGTTGATCCTGGTGTCGTTGAGGCCGTTGACCAGCGCCGGCAGCGCTTCGGGATCGCTGGCCAGCAGCGCGACGACGCTGCGGCCGGTGTCGAAGGGCGACTGGAAGCCGACGATGCCGCTGAAGCTGTCGGACCCGGAGAAGAAGCCGTCGACCGTGCCGCTGTCGCTGCGCTCATAGGGGGAGAAGAGGTCGAAGGCCCGCTCCACCGGCGTGCGTTCGGTGACGCGCAGCCGGCCGTCCTGGTAAAAGACGGGCGCGCCGGAAAAGAGCGATTCCGACTGGGCGATCTGGACCGGGCCGATGACCAATATGTCCTTGCCCGCCATGCGCGCGGCATCGACCGACCGGGTGACGCTGGCCCGGATCGCGGGTGCGCCGGTCGCGTCCCCGAAACGGCCCATGACGTTCAGGAAGGCCTCGACCACGGCGGCCGTCGGATCGCCGGGCAGCAGGACGACCGTCTCCGCCATGTCGGGCCGCACGGTGAAGGGATAGCCCCCGCCCGCGAAGCTCGCCAGATTGGGCATGTGCAGCGCATGATAGGCGTGGCTGAGGTCGATCGAGCTTTCCGGCAAGATGCTGACGCGCACATTGTCGGGCAACATCCCCTCGCAGCGCTGCTTGGACTGGACCAGCAGATTATAGTCGAACACCAGCGAGTTCTGGCCGAACAGGTCGTAGCGCGGCAGCACGACGTCGGCGCGCGACGTATAGGCCGTGGGCCGTCCGCCGCCGAACCATTTGTCCCACCAATGTTCGCCGGTCAGCGGCAGGGTGGTCAGATATTGGCCGTTCATCGACAGGTCGAGGCGCGAGCGGGACTTGTCCAGCCAGGGGGCGGACGGATAGCGGTAGCGCAGGTCGAGCTTGGCCCCCTGGCGCGGCCAGAAGAACAGGTCGGGCGCGACATGGAAACCGGCGCTGAGCGGGCCGGGCGGCAGGCCGATGCCCTGCAGGGCATAGCGCGGCACGATCTCGCCCAGGCGCACCGGCCGGTCGGTGCGCAGCCAGCGCGGCGCGGAATAGCGGGGGAAGGAGGGCAGGCGCACGCCGTCCAGCGACGCGCTCGCCCCGCCCAGCATGCCCCGTCCGATGGCGAGCGCCGCGGCCGCCTGCTTCAACTGCTTCTCGTCGCTGCCGCTGACGATCAGCAACTGGCCCTCGCTGTCCACCGGATTGGTGATGATGGTGGCGGCGGACCCCCCGGGAAGGTTGATGCCGGGAATGCGGCGGCCCGGCGTCACGAACAGCACGGCGTTGCCGGCGGGGATCTGGCCAAAGCTGGGCTTGAAGGAATAGCCGCGATAGCTGGCCATGCCGCCGAACCAGGATGCGGTGCTGGCCGCCGCCTCCAGCTCGCCATTGGTGGGCTTGCCCGCGAAGACGAAGGGCAGTTTCAGCGCCACATTCTCGTTGCGGTCGAAAAAGGGCGCGGGCAGGCGCGCGAGGTCGGGCTTCAGCGGCAGCGACTGGGTGGTGATGTTCAGCACCGACCGCGTGTTGCTGACATTGGCCCAGAGCGAGCTGTGGAAGGGGTCTTCGCAGTCGCGGGTGTAATGGCCGATGAAGCGCAGGTTGAGCGAATTGTCGCCCGGCAGGAACAGCGCCGGGTTGATCGGCACGGTCACCGTCTGCGTCGTGCCGTCCGAAGGCCGAAGCGGCAGGGCGTTGACCACTTCTCCGTTCAGCAGGACGACGATCTGGCTGAGGTCGCCCAGCAGCGAGGGCGAGAAGTTGAAGGCCAGGGTCAGAGAGGCGCCGGTCACGACCTGATTGCTGCGCAGGCCGAAGGGAATGCCATATTCGCCGCGCGTTCCGGCGAGGCGGATGGGGTTCTTGACCTGCAGGTCCTTGAGCAGCAGCCGCTGCGGCTTGCCGCCCGCCGCCGGGACCGGCGTGGCCGCGGCGGGGGTGCTCGCCGGCACGGCGGGAACCGCATTGGCGGAAGTGGTGGCGAGCGCCCCGGCGGCCGCGGCGGCGGCCATGGCGCGCATCGCCTTCTTCCGGCGGCGCGGCAGGCGCCATATGTCGATGATCGTGTCGATGCCCACGCTGAAAATATCCCTGATGGATTTGAGGCCGGCGACCGGCGCCAGCGGCTTGTCCGATTGCCACGCATCGGCGCGGCCCATGACGGCGCGCACCAGATGACGGGCATGCACCATGTCGAGCGGCTGGAAGCGCAGCTTGGCCCGGCCGTTATCCAGGCGAACCGTGTCGACCGGAATGGTCAGCGTCTCGTCGCCCATCGGCAGCGAGATGTCCGTGACCTTGCGCCCCTGGAGCGCGAAACCGTCCGGCAGCTCCGCCGCCAGCCCGCCCAATGAAATGTCCACGGTCGTCCCGTCCACGACATAGCCGTCGTCGAAATAGAGCGTCACGGGCATTTGCGCGGTGATGCGGATATTCTCGCGTACCTGCCGCTGTTCCCGTGCGACCGAAATCGCCGCGATCAGGATCAGCAGGCTGAAGCTCGCCCATGCGGTGTTCAGCAGCACCGTGTCCCACTGGGCGTCGAACAGGAGGGGGAAGTTCAGCTTCACGAAGCCGAAGATCACGCCGAACACCAGCAGCAGCGCGGTGATGACATGCGGCCGCACCGTGGTGCCGTCGAAATAGGTCTGGTCCAGCAGGCCGCCCTTGTCGGTCACGTTGAACTTGCCCTTGCGCGGGTTCAGCAGCGTGAACAGCGTCGGCTTCACCAGATGGAAGGCGAGCAGCGTTTCGTAGATCTCGCCCCAGAAGGGCCGCCGGTCGCCGCCCTGGATGCGCTCGCTCGACATGGTGGAGATGAACAGGTGCGGCAGCGCATAGGCGAAGATCAGCGCGGCCGACGCATGGATGATGTTCTGTCCGCCGATCAGATAGGCGAGCGGCGACGTCAGGAACACGATGCGCGGCAGCGGAAACTGGAAATGCAGCATCGCGTTCAGGTAGCAAAGCCGCTGGTGCCAGTTCAGGCCCGGCCCGAACAGCGGATTGTCGATCCGCATGATCTGCGTCATGCCGCGCGCCCAGCGGATGCGCTGGCCGACATGCAGCACCAGCCGCTCGGTCGCAAGGCCCGCCGACAGGCGGATGCCGATATAGGCGGTGTTCCAGCCCATGCGCTGCAGTTTCAGCGCGGTATGCGCGTCCTCCGTCACCGTCTCGCCGGCAAAGCCGTTGGTCTGCTCCAGCGCGGATCGGCGGATGACCGCGCACGACCCGCAGAAGAAGGTCGCGTTCCACAGGTCGTTGCCCTTCTGCACCGCGCCGTAGAACAGGTCGCCTTCGCCCGGCAGTTCCTTCACATTGCCCAGGTTCCGCTGCACCGGATCGGGCGAATAGAAATGGTGCGGCGTCTGCATCAGCGCCAGCCGCGCGTCCTTCTGGAACCAGCCGACCGTCATCTGCAGGAAGGCGCGGGTGGGGACGTGGTCGCAGTCGAAGATCGCGATCAGTTCCCCGTCGGTCTTCTTCATCGCGGCGTTCAGATTGCCCGCCTTGGCGTGCAGATTGTCGGCCCGCGTCAGGTAGCCGCAGCCGGCCTGCCGCGCGAAGGCCCGGAATTCGGGGCGGCGGCCGTCGTCCAGGATATAGACGTGGAAGCGGTCGCGCGGATAATCCATGTCCATCGCCGCGAAAACCGTGTTCTGGACTATCGCCAGGCTCTCATTATAGGTGGGGATATAGACGTCGATGACCGGCCATTGATCGGGCTCGCCCTCGATCTCCACGACCGGGCGGTCCAGCGGCCAGCTCGTCTGCAACAGGCCCAGGACCAGGATGACCCAGGCGTAGAGTTCCGCCAGATAAAGGCCGGTGCCCAGCAGGGCCGCGGGCAGGCTGTCGAAGTCCAGCGTGTGCGTCGTGCGCCAGAACAGATAGCGGGTGGATACCAGCAGCGACAATATGCCGATGGCGATGGTCGACCGCTTGCCGGGCGAACGGTTGAACAGGATCACGCCCGCCATGGTGGTCAGCGCGAATATCCACTGCGATTCCAGGTCGAGCGGCACCGTCACCACGACGATGACGACGGCAGCCACGAAGAGCCCCGCCGCAAGCCTGAGAAGGGCCTGCGGGGCGAATTGGGAAGGGAGGGACATCAGGCGTCTCCTGTAACCTCGATGTTCGCCTCTCCCGGGGCGGGTTTCAGTCCGATGCGCTCTTCCACGGCGTCGGCGAACAGGCGCAGGTCCTGCAACGCGGCGCTCGGCGGCGCATATTTGCTGATGAGTTCGAACCGCGCGAGCGCTTCGTTGACGGCCTCGTCGCGGCGGATGGTGGCCAGCAACTGGTCCCCGAACAGGTCGCGAACGAAGCTGTGGCTGTGGCGCGACAGCTTCTGCCGGTCGTCCAGCTGGTTGAGGACGAAGACGGTGCGGTCCAGCTTCATCGCCGGGGCCGTCTCGCTCAGGCGGTTGAGCGTGGCGAGCGACGCGGCGGTGGGCAGAAGGGGACAGATATGCAGCACGCAGCGGGGCATCAGCAGTTCCAGCAGGTGCCGGTCCTCCGATGCGACATCGACGATCCAGATATGGCCGGGATCGAACATCCGCTCGAACTCCCGGTCCACCCGCGCCGCGAAGGCGGCGGAGCGGCTCTGGCCATGGCCCTGCATGACGCTGACCCCGAAGGCCACCAGCGGTTCGCCGCCGCCCGCGCCCCATTCCGGCACGGCCTGCGCCGGCATGAAGCCGAAATGCATCTTCAGCGAATCCTGGAAGGTGCAGTCGAGCGCGTTGACCTCATAGCCCTTGCCGGCAAGGTGCAGGGCGAGCTGGGCCGCCAGGAAAGTCGTGCCGGTGCCCCCCTTGGGCGATTGAAGCAGGATGACGGCCATCAATCCAGCTCCGAGAAGCGGTTGAAGAATTCCTTGAGGTCGACATTGTTCTTCGGCGCCGCCCGCCGCTGGGGCGCGCCATATTGGGCGAAGATCTGATTCGGCGCGGCCTGGGGCTGCGATGTCCTGGCGGCGGGGGCGGGCCGTTCGTCCTGCTGGACCTGCCGGACGGGCAGCCGTGCGGCGTCATCGCCCACCACCTTCTGGTCGCCCAGCACGGCCGCGAAAATGGGCCATAATTCCGTTTCCGAGAACCGGTCCTCAAATTCGCGATAGGCGAAGTCCTTGCGGTTCAGCTTCTCCAGCAGTTTGCGAGCATCGCGGCGCATTGGCCCCCCATATGCGTGAACGGTAAGTAGTTTGTTGCTTATAGCTAATTTACTATATCTTTCTTAATAGAATGACAGTGGGATGCGACAAAAAACTGAAAGCTGATATGGATCAAGAAAGATATGCCGATCGTTTCGCTAATAGACTGTTTCTGAACGGTATATGTCGGCAAATACATTCCACCGGGCTTTTCCGTCATGTCTCATCCGTAACGATCCGGGGCAGCAAGGATCGGTTTTGTGCCAATGAGATACAGGTGCGGCTCGATTCATGGCATTTTTTCCACCTGAACCGGATTGGATTATAAAGGGAATATCATGATCGGGCGGCTGGCGGATAAAGGCCGGTCATTTCCCTTGCGACCCGGACAAGTGTTAAACAAGCTGGAATCACTGGCGCATCATCGCCGGATAGGCGACTTCATCAGGACCATATCATGAAGTGGTGGCCGATCCCGCAAGACGGGGATCGGGCTTTACTACAAACCCTCGGCCTCGACCCAATGGGCGCCAGTGATCTCCCGCGCCAGTTCCCAAACCTGGCGGCGGATGTCGGGAACGGCGACGATTTCCCAATGGGCGCCGCGGGTCATCGGGCCGACGACGAAAAGGCGGGGCTGGGCCGATCCGTCGCGGGCTATGGCATGGCATTGGCGGTCGACATCGATGCCGATCGCCAACGGATCGGGGCGGATGTCGCCCCGCGATGCCAGGCGACGCAGCAACGGATCGTCGGTGCGCCGCAGGTCGCCCAGCGGGCCGGTGCAATTGACGACCCTGGCGAAGGCGACGGTCTCGCCCTCTTCCCGGCCACGACGACGCAGATGCACATGGATCGTGCCGCCCTCCGGAACAGCCTGCACGACCTTCGCGGCGCGGATTTCCAGCCGTCCTTCCGCCTGCATCGCCGCCAGCCGCTCCGCCACCTGCGGTGCGATGCGGTGGCGGTGTACGTCCCAATAGGGGCGCAGGTGGCGCAGGAAGCGGCTGCGCTCCTCCGCGCTGGCGGCCCGCCACATATCCTGGGTGAAGCGGCGAAGTTCATCCACGGCATTGCGCCAGCCGATTTCCGCGCTGCGCCTGCGCAGCGTCCGGACCAGCGTGGAAGCGGCGCCCTTCGGCCGGTCGCTGCGCGGCGCATAGGGGGGTGCCGGCGCATGGCTTTGTGGCGCCAGCCCACGGCGGGATAGGGCGACGATCCGCCCCCGGAACCCGGCACGATCCAGGCTGAGCGCGTAATCCACCGCCGTCAGCCCGCTGCCGAGCAGCAGCACCCGATCGCTGTCCTGCAAGCCCGCCGCGATGGTCGCCGCCCAGGGATCGTTCACATAGACGGCGTTCTCGGGGCCGTCCCTGTCGCGCAATCCGGCAAAGGCGGGCAGGTCGTGCGGCGGCAGATTGCCGGGCGCCAGCGCCACGATGTCGGCTTCGATCCCGCCCCCGGAACGCAGGACGACGCATATGCCGTCGTCGCGCAGCTGCAGGTCGACGGCATCGCCGTTCAATATGGTCAGCCTGTCCGCGGCCTGCCCCCGCATCTGGTCCAGCATGGCGCTGAGATAGGCGCCATAGTCGCGCCGGGTGGCGAAGCTGCCTTCCTGGCCCAGTCCCTGCTGCTTCAGCCAGTCGGTGAAATGATCGGGGCTGTCGGGCAAAGCGCTCATATTGGCGGCGCGCACGTTGAGAACATGGCCGGCATGCGCCGCTCCATAGGCGAGGCCCCGGCCCATCCGTTCTTCATGGCGCTCCACCATCGTCACGCGCAACGCACCATGACGAAGCAGGTTGATGGCGAGCAGCGTGCCGCTGAACCCTCCTCCGATAATGGCGGCGTGATCGACCTTCAGCATGGATCAGGCATTTTTCCATAACAGCGGTTGGCCCGGATGGCGCGGCGGACCATGGAAGAAGCAGGATCGCAACTGTCCCAACCCCTTCCGCCCGAACGAATTTCCCAAGCCTAGGAGCGGACAGGCAATAGGGGCAAGCCCCATTGTGGACAAGGGTCGCGGCAATGCCGATCCGGCGTCATGGAACGCCGTCGGCAATATGCTGTGCAACGGCATTTTGACGCATGGGCGGCCGCTCGCTACGGAGGCTGGCATGATCGCACTGCTATCCCCCGCCAAGACGCTTGATTTCGAACGCGCGCTGCCGCCCCTGCCCGTCACCACCCCGCATTTCGCCGAAGAGGCGCGCGACCTGGCCAGATCGGCCGCCAACCTTTCGCAGAAGCGGTTGTCGGAGTTGATGCATATCTCGCCGCGCCTGGCGAAGCTCAATGCCGACCGCTTCCGCGATTTTGCCGACTTGCCCGAACGGCAGGCTTTGTTCGCCTTCGCCGGCGATGTCTATACAGGTTTCGAAGCCAGTACGCTGGACGAAGCGGCGGTCGCCTTCGCGCAGGACCATGTCCGGATGCTGTCGGGCCTTTATGGCCTGTTGCGGCCGCTGGACGCGATCCGGCCGTACCGGCTGGAGATGGGGACGCGCTGGGCGCCGCGCCACAAGAAGCTGACCGACTGGTGGGGCGATCGCATCGCTGAACTGCTCCGCGGGCAGATCGCGGAGGAGGGGTCGGGCGTGGTCCTCAACCTCGCCAGCCAGGAATATTTCGCGGCGGTGGAAGGCAAGCTGGCGGGCATCCGCATCATCGACGTCGATTTTCGCGAGCCCGGTCCCGACGGACCGCGCTTCGTCAGTTTCAAGGCCAAGCGCGCCCGGGGCATGATGGCCCGATGGATGTGCGAGCATCGCATAACCGACGTCGATGCGATGCGCGGCTTCGACAGCGACGGCTATCGCTTCGATGCCGGGGAGAGCGAGCCCGATCGCTGGCGCTTCACTCGGGCCTGAGCGGGCTTGCCGCCGTTCCGTTGCTACGACCGCCCGGATGGCCGGATGGGAAGCGAGGTCGTGATCGCTCGCTTCCCACCCATGATCAGGATTTGGCGGTCGCGGCTTCGGACGTCTTTTCCTCGCCGCCCAGATGCGAACTGGCTGCTTCCAATGCCGCCTTCAGCGACTTGGGCTTGGCGGTTCCATTGGCCTTCGCAGGAGCGGCCTTCTTTACCGGGGCCTTTTCCTGCGCAGGGGCCTTGGAAGCGGCGGCAGCCTTGCCGTCCGCCTTGTCGCCCTTGGCGGCGGCGATCGAAAGGCGCTGGCGCGGCTCCTTCCTGTCCTTCCTGGCGGAGGCCGGCGCCGCGGCGCGATTGCTGCGGTTCGATATGACGGGGGCGGGCCCATCCTTCGCCTTGTTCGTCTTTGGCGCTGCGGCCTTAGCAGGCGCCGCGGCCTTCGCCGGCGCATCGGACCCGGCGCCGGGAGCAGCCCTTTCCGATGATTTGGGCGCTGCCGCCTTGGGCGCGGCGGCGGGGCTTGCCGGAGTGGCCGCTGCCTTCGCAGGGGCTGCGGCCTTCGTAGCGACGACCGGCTTACGGCCCAGGCCGGCCTTTTCCGCGACGGCGCGACGCGCCTGCGAATAGCTTTGCGCCACCAGCGGATAGGTGCTGGGCAGCTTGTAGCGTTCCCGATATTGTTCCGGCGTCAGGCCATGGGCGGCCAGATGGCGCTTCAAGGTCTTGTACGGCCTGCCGTCGATCAGGCTGAGGATATGATCGGGCGAGGCGAGGCTCTTGCGCACCGAAACCGCAGGCGTGAAGGTTTCGGCAGCGGGCTCGGCAATGGTCGCCGTGGCATTTTCCGTCAGCGCCGTGCGGGTGGTCTTGATCAGATCGGCCAGGCTTTCGCTCGGAACGCTGTTTCGCGAGACATAAGCGCTGAGCAACTGGACGGTAAGGGCAGTGATGTCGTTCTTGTCTTCGTCGGCCATGTGAGCGAACCCGTTTCAGGAGGATGTTAGCGCTATTTGCGCAAATCGACACAGATTGTAAATGTCGGATTTCCAGTAAATGGTCTTCTATGCCTGTATTTGCCGGCAATCGATCCAATGTCGGAAAGTCGATCCCGTTCCATGATCGTCAAATCGGCGTGCGTGATCGGGCATCAATCCTTCTCAATGACATCGGTCCTGGGCATGAGGCGGCAGTCGCGCCAGTTCCGGTCGCCCCTGGGCACGAAAGACACATAGTCGCCGTCGATGATGAGGGCCGCCCGGGGGCTTCGATAATATCGGCCCAGCGATATTGCCCCGCGTTTGAGCGTGAGCTGCCCGTCCTTCCAGACGACAGTGGCGCGGTCGGCATCGGCGCGGACGGAAAAGCGCCGTCCGGCGGCGCACTGGACCTCTATGTCGGCGTCCGGGCGTTGTGCGCCTGCCGGCGCGAGGGTCGCGGCCGCCGCCACTATGGCGGCCATCGGCATGAAGGCGCCGGGGAAAGAGCGGCATGTCATTGCTGGAGCCTTGTTGGAACGGACT
This sequence comes from Sphingobium sp. SA916, assembly GCF_002894065.1. Taxonomy (NCBI): domain Bacteria; kingdom Pseudomonadati; phylum Pseudomonadota; class Alphaproteobacteria; order Sphingomonadales; family Sphingobiaceae; genus Sphingobium; species Sphingobium sp. SA916. The sequence continues at coordinate 51,408 of NZ_LXYF01000043.1, read as the reverse complement.
TCCTCCCTAACTCGCCGTCGAGTCGTCGGTTCCTGTGGCGAGGGCGTTGGCGATCATGGCGGCCAGCGTCTCCTCCGCCCGCTGCTTGACGCCCGCATCCTTGGACAGCAGGTCGTGCCTGATCCATTGCGGCGCCCGACTGAGAATAGCCATGATCAGATTCGTCGTCTTCTCGTCCATGCAACCGCTATGCGGGCGCTGTTTGCTTCCGGCAACCGCAAAAGGAATCACCCAGATCAAGCTGCGCCTTGGGCGTCGCGGACAATGGCCGCCGCGGTCATGGCGGAACGGCCCCGCACCTTGACCGATGTTGAACCTGCGCGGTGCTGAGTTGTTGCGGCGTATCGCGAATTTTCGATGGGTTTGCCACGAAGCATGTCAGGCTATGAACCATGCCCGAACAGGTCGACGAAGATGCTGTTGCACCTCCATCCTGTTTTCAGCAATGATATTATATGAGAAATATTATTCGGGCATGGTCCAACCATTTATGGCGTGGCAGCTAGGCGTGTCGGCCCCGCTGCCAAAACGCGGGGGAAGTCTTCAGTCGTCCATCCGAATTAAATCACCGGATGAACGGGTCTGGGCCGCCCACGGCGCGGAGGTCGAAGGGGCTCTTGATGGAGCATCGATCTTCTCGTGCCTGTAGAAGGGCTCGACGACAAGCTTGTTCCTCTCGCTATCGAGGTTGCGTTGCAGTTCCTGCGACTATTCGTCCGACGTCTCCCTAAGTCGATGGGAAAAAGATCGATGAGGCCCGATTCCATGAGGAACGATTTACCGCTTGGCCAAGCCGCGGGGCATCGATGCTCGCAGCAGCCTGTTCATTGCCGAATGGCGAATGCCTTGCGCTTTACCGTGAATGTCTCGCGACGGCGGAGCCAATGCTGCACCGGCCGGTCCAGCAGGGCGAAGCCAGGGATGGACGCAAGCATGGCCATCGGCAGCATGGTGATCGCCAAGGCAATATCGCTTGCGGCCCCGGCGCCTGACCACCTTTCCATGAATGTGATCATCGGCCGGTGAACGAGATAGAGAGCGAAGGAGGCCGCTCCCAGCGATTGCAGCCCAGGCTGGCGGAGCAGATGCGATAATGCGCCCTGACCATGGGCGAATATCAATATCAGGACAGCCATCGGCGGCAGGAAGATGAGCTGGTAGCGAAAAGCGAGGGGAACTGCGAACCATTCCACGGCGACCATGGTCGCCGGCAGCGAAATGGCCGCAAGCGCTTCCGTTGCGCTCGTCGCCCATCGTCGTCCGATGCCCGATCGCTAGGCCCGGCACAGCAGGATGCCCGCGATGAATTCGAACAGCCGGGTAAGCGGGAACACATAGAAGATCCAGTCCACCCATGGCGAATAACCCGCGACCGTAAGGGCTGTAAAACAGCTTCCCGCCACGATCAGGACCATGCCGGCGATGAAGACCGCGCGCAGCACCGGCTCGCGCCATTTCAAAAGCCATGGGAAAAGCGCATAGAAGAACAGCTCGTCGGACAGGCTCCAGGAGGGGCCGTTGAGCGAATAATGGACCAACGGGTCTGGAGACCAGCTATGATCAACTGGACGGTCGAAGTGGGCGCAACCGACGATGCCAGCGATATTCGCACGACGTTGCGCATACCCTTTAGCTTGAACTAGACCAGATTTCGACCCGTCGGTTCGGCCGCTCTGGATCTGTGTTTTCACCGCCTTTTCCGGGTCGGCAGAGGATTGCTCCTGCTTGGAATATGCTCTGGCGCGGCGATCCGGTTATATCGGATGGGCGGGACACTCTACTGCGCGCCTGGTCGGACCCTGCCCTGTTCTGCCGCCGCTTCGCGCCATTGTCCCTGCGCGATGCCGTTGAGCGTCCAGTCCCCGATCCGCCACCGCACCAGCCGCAAAGTCGGGTGCCCCAGGGCAGCCGTCATGCGCCTGACCTGTCGGTTGCGTCCTTCGCGGATCGTCAGGCTCAGCCAGCAATCCGGCACGCTCTTGCGAAACCGGACCGGGGGATCGCGGGGCCAGAGGGGGGGCGCGTCGATGCGTTCGACCTGCGCGGGCAGGGTCAGGCCGTCCTTCAGGCGCACGCCACGCCGCAGCGCCGCCAGCGTCGCCCCGTCCGGGTCCCCCTCCACCTGCACGAGATAGGTCTTGGGCATCTTGAAACGCGGGTCGGCTATCCGCGCCTGCAGGCGGCCGTCGTCGGTCAGCAGCAACAATCCCTCGCTGTCGAGGTCGAGCCGGCCCGCCGGATAGAAGCCGGGGCGGTCGATATAGGCGGCCAGCGTCGGACGGGGCGGGCCCGTCCGTTCATCGCTGAACTGGCAGAGCACGCCATAAGGCTTGTTGAACAGGATCAGCGCCATGACGGATCAGTCCGCATCGAACGCCAGGCTGCCCTGGTCGATCAACGCCGCAACCAGCGTGACCACGGCGGCGGAGGCCGCGAGTTCCGCATCCACGACCATGGCCGGTTCCATGCACAGCCCCTCGGCCAGTCGCGCCGTGTCGCCGTCGCAATCGAAGCCATGGCCGTCCACGAACAGCAGCAGTTCCGGCTCTCCCTGGCGGATGAAGGAAAAGCGGCTGGCGGGATTGCGGCTGAGCGGCACGCCCTGAGCCAGAAGGGCGCGCACCGTCGCTTCGTCCGCCGGCTCATCCGGCCGCCAATCCATGTCCGCCGACTTGGGCAGGCTGTTGTAAAGGCCGAACCAGCGGGCGAAGGCGCGGCGGTCGGACAGCGCCTCCAGCACCATGGCATGCATCCGGTCGAGGGCCGACGCCGCGATCTCACCGGCATTGGGCTGGATGATGAGGTCGGGATCGGCATAGCGATCCTCGTCCACCATGTCGTCGGCCTGATGCCGGCACCAGTTTTCGATTAGTTCGGCGCGGGACGGCGCGCGGAAGCCGATGGAATAGGTCATGCAGTCCCCGCCCACCGCCACGCCGTCATGCGTGAAGCAGGGCGGGACATAGAGAATGTCTCCGGGTTCGAGGACATAGTCCCCCGTCGCCTCGAAATCGGGGATCAGGCGCAGGTCGTCATGCGGCAGCAGCGGCGTTGCGGAATCGCATCGCGGGCCGACGCGCCAGCGCCTCTTGCCCAGGCCCTGCACCAGGAACACGTCATATTGGTCGAAATGCGGCCCGACGCCGCCCCCGTCGGTAGCATAGCTGACCATCACATCGTCGATGCGCCAGTCGGGTATGAAGCGGAAGGGTTGGATCAACGCCGCGACATCGGGCACATGATGGTCGACCGCCTGCACCAGAAGTGTCCAGGCGTCGCCGAGTTCGGTGAAACGATCCTCCGGCAGCGGGCCGCTTTCCATGGCGAGCCTATCCGCCTGCCGGGTGATGAGGCGCGATTCGACGCCCTCCTCGCAGGCGAGGCCGGCCAGCTCGTCCGGCTCCAGCGGGTTGCGCCACGCGCTCCACGGGTTGCGGATCAGCAGCGGGCGCTTCTGCCAATGGTGGCGCAGGAACAGGTCAATGTCGAAACGGGCGAGGTGCATGCCCCGCCCATGCGCCGTCCTGCACCCGCTGTCAAAGAAAGGAACCGCGCCAGCGCGCCGTTCAGACGGCCCAGTTCAGGTAGAAGTCCTTGAGCGCGTGCGCATCATGGAGGGCGTTGTGCGGCATCCGGCTGTTGGACGCGGCGCTGAACCCCGCGCCGTTGATGAGTTCAAGGCGCAGCCCGTCCAGCCTGATCATCTCGGCCGGGCCGGTCACGAGCAGGGCGCAGAAATGGGCGAGGTCATCGGGCCAGTCGGCGATGATAAGCGGATCGCGGTCATGCGCCAGATAGGCTTCCAGATGCTGGGCGGCCTCCACCCGGTTCAACTGATGGTCGACGCCCGGCGGCACGAAGCGCAGATAGGGAATCACATTCTTCTCCACCCAGGGATGGATTTCGGCCGGCAGGGGAAGCGAGACGTAGAAATCCTGGTCTCCAATTTCGGGGACGAGCGCCAGGCTGATGAGGTCGCCGCCGAAGCCGTTGAATTCTGTATCGAGGAAATATCGCATCTCGCTCCTTTGACGCCGCGCCGCATTGCCGTAAAGCCCCCGCTGGCGGCGGACCCGCCGGGAGTAGTTGGTATGCAGGCACGCGAATTCATCGGAACGGCGCAGGTTCCCGGCGGGGAGGAACTGACCCTCTATCGCCGAGGCGGGGATTTCATGATCGTGCTCGACCGCAACGAACTGATGAGCAGCCGGATGAGCGGGTCGGAAGAGGCGCTCGCCAATCTGAGCTGCGAACGGCTGCGCGGCCGGGCGCGCCCGCATCTGCTGATCGGCGGCTATGGCATGGGCTTCACGTTGCGCGCGGCGCTGGCGGCGCTCGACGGCACGGCAACCGTCACCGTGGCGGAACTGGTGCCGGAGATCATCCAGTGGGCGCGCGGGCCGATGGCGGAACTGGCCGCGGGTTGCCTGGACGATCCGCGCGTGCGGCTGGTCCAGGCTGATGTGGCCGATCTGATCGGCACGGCGCGGGGGCTGTACGACGCCATCCTGCTCGACGTCGACAATGGGCCGGACGGCTTAGTGCGCCAGGCGAACGACCGTCTCTATTCGGCGCAGGGGATCGCGGCTGCGATCGCCGCGCTCAGGCCCGGCGGCATATTGGCGATCTGGTCCGCCGCTCCCGATGCGAGCTTCACCCGCCGCCTTTCCCGCGCTGGCCTGACGGTCGAAGAGGTTGCCGTGCGCGCCCGCAGCAACGGCAAGGGGCCACGGCACGTCATCTGGTTCGCCACGATAAGAGCGTCCCGATAGCGCAAACGTCCGGGGTGACCCATGAACAGGGTCAGCGCGGCATGGGAATGCGCCTGAACGAACAACAGCAATAATGGTTCCGTCCTCTCATAAAAAAATCCCGGCCTCACGATCCGATGAGAAGGATCGTCCGTCATACGGGCTTATCGGCGACGTCGCTGGTGCAATTGTGCAACAAGGACAAGCTGTTGCGACCAATGAAGACCGACCGGCGGTTTACGCGGGACTATTCGAATTCTAAGTGCGGCACCCTCTGGATTTCGAAGCTTCTCGAAGGATATTGACTTGAAGAAGATCATCGCCATCGCCGCCGTCGCGGCTTCTTTCGCCTCTCCCGCCTTCGCGCAGGACGCGGTGCGCTCCAACTTCTCCGGCCCCTATGTCGGCGCCGTCGTGGGTGCCGACCATGCCGATCTCGGCGCGGACGCGCATGACACCGGGCTGCTCTATGGCGGCGTCATCGGCTATGACATCAACCTGCGGGGCGCGGTGTTCGGCATTGAAGGCGAATATGCCGATTCCGACACCAAGGATTCGAGCACCGACGTCTTCGTCGCCGGCGATCGCGTCAGCGCGCGCACCGGCCGCGATCTCTATGCCGGCATTCGCATCGGCGGCCAGGTTGCCGAAAATGTGATGCTCTATGCCAAGGGCGGCTACACCAACGCCCGCGCCAAGGGTTCCTATCAGAACGGCGCCACGATCCAGACCGCCTCGGGCAACCTTCAGGGCTATCGTCTGGGCGCTGGCGTCGAAACCAATGTGATGGGTTTCCTTGCCCGCCTCGAATATCGCTATTCGAGCTATGAGCGCGTCTTCGACGTGAAGCCCGAGCGCCACCAGGCTGCGCTGGTCGTCGGCTATCGCTTCTGACTTGGACGCGGGAGCGGCGCCCCATCGGGACGCCGCTCCCGCGGCATCTGGTTTGCCCGTTCAGCGAAATGATCTGGCGAGGATGACCAGCGTCGGATCGCCTTCCACCGGTTCGACCGCAAAGCCCTTTTCCCGCTCCAATTCTATGGTGCCGTGATTGTCGCGGCTCTCGATCGAGATCACCCGCCGCACGCCGCGCTTCTGCGCCTCGCCGGCCAGATGGTCGAGCACCGCCCAGCCGACGCCCCGGCCCTTATAATCCCCGCGCACCGATACGGCGACTTCGGCCGTGTCCATCGCATTGTCGCAGGCCAGGATGCCGGAGGCGACGAGTTCGCCCGTGGCGCCATCGAACGCCAGGATGCTTTCGCTGCGGAAATGGTCGGCATGGATCAGCGGGTCGAGTTGCTCATGACCGACATGGGGCACGGCGGAAAAGAAGCGGAAGCGTCGGTCCTCGTCGCTGACCTTGTCGAAAAAGGCCGCGAGCAGCGTCTCGTCGCTTTCCTCCGCAGGCCGGACATGGAGCTGGAGGCCCGACCGGGTCGGCAGGCTGAGGATGGTCTTGGCGTCGGTCATGAAACTGTCTCCCTTGTCAACGGCGCCAGAGTAGCTGTCGGACCGACGGCGCACCTTGATCCTCGACAATCTGGAAGGATCAGGGTGCGCCGGCAGGGAACCTCCAGGCCTTTGCTTTACCGCGTTTTCCAAGCCAGCAGATGATCCCGTCTGCTGGGAAAACGCCTTAGGCGTCGATATTGCGCCGGAAGGTTTCGGGCAGGAAGATCATTCCCAGGACGACGGTCGCCGCCGCCACCACCACCGGGTACCAGATACCGTAATAGATGTCCCCGGTCGCCGCGACCATCGCGAAGCCGATCGCCGGAAGCAGCCCGCCCAGCCAGCCATTGCCGATGTGATAGGGCAGCGACATGGAGGAGTAGCGGATGCGGCTGGGGAACAGTTCGACCAGCATGGCGGCGATCGGACCATAGACCATCGTCACCAGCAGCACGAGGTAGAAGAGCAGGGCGACGACGAGCGGCTTGTTGATCTCGGCCGGGTTCGCCTTGCCGGGATAGCCGACCCTGGCGAGTTCACCCTCGACGGCAGGGCGCGCCGCGACGGCAGGCTTGTCGCCCTCCGCCGCCCTGGCCGGGCTGGCGGGCGCGCCGATCAGTTGGGCGGTGAAGGCCGCGATGGCCGCCTTCTTCGCGTCGCCCGAAAGCCGGGACGGGTCGGGCGCCGTGAAGCGCCTGCCGCCGACCGCGACCGTTGCGACTGTGCCGGGCGCGGCGACGACGTTGGTGTAGTTGACGCCCGCCTTGGCCAGTGCGTTCTTGACGATGTCGCAGCTTGTCGTGTCGAACTTGTTCGCGCCGACCGGATCGAACTGGGAAGAACATTCCGCCGGGTCGGCCGTGACCGTGACCGGGGCGGCTGCCTGTGCCCGGGCCAGCGCCGGATTGGCGGCGTCGGTGAGCAGGTGGAAGACCGGGAACAGCGTCAGCGCGGCCAGGGCGCAGCCCGAAAGGATGATGGGCTTGCGGCCGATGCGGTCGGACAGCCAGCCGAAGAACAGGAAGAAGGGCGCTGCCATGAGGAGCGCGATGATGATGAGCGTGTTGGCGGTCAGGCCGTCGATCTTCAGCATCTTCTCCAGGAAGAACAGCGCGTAGAGCTGGCCGCAATACCAGACCACCGCCTGGCCCGCGATCGCGCCGAAAAAGGCGATGAAGACGATCCTGAGGTTCTTCCACTCACCGAAGGCTTCCTTGATCGGGGACTTGGAGCCTGTGCCCTCCGCCTTCATTTTCTGGAAAACGGGCGATTCATGCAGCTTCAGGCGCAGCCAAAGGCCAAGGACGAGGAACAGGCCGGAGACCAGATAGGGAATGCGCCAGCCCCATTCCTTGAACGCTTCCTCGCCCACGCCCGTGATGGGCGATCGGACGGTGATCACGATCAGCAGCGCCATGGCGAGCCCTGCGGTCGCGGTGATCTGAATCCAGCTCGTGTAGAAGCCCCGCCGGTTGTCGGGCGCATGCTCCGCGACATAGGTCGCCGCGCCGCCATATTCGCCGCCCAGCGCCAGCCCTTGGAACATGCGCAGCACCACCAGCATGATCGGCGCGGCGACGCCGACCGACTTGTAGGTGGGAAGGCACCCGACCAGGAAGGTGGACAGGCCCATGACCAGCAGCGTGATGATGAAGGTGTAGCGCCGCCCGAACAGGTCGCCGATGCGGCCGAAGACGAGGGCGCCGAAGGGACGGACGATGAACCCCGACGCGAAGATCAGCAGCGCCATGATGAAGGAGGTGGTCGGGTTGAGGCCCGTCAGGAACTGCGCCGCGATGATCGCGGTCAGCAGCCCGTAGAGGTAGAAATCATACCATTCGAACACGGTGCCGAGCGAGCTGGCGGTGATGATCAGCTTTTCGCTTCGCGTCGCCTCATGATGTTTTGGCAGTCCGTCATATGTCGAAGCCATAACCGTCCCTCCTGTCAGAAATTATATTTCGCCGCGACGTCGAACCGGTCGACATGGCCGTTGAGATCGTTGACGAGCCGGCGCTCGCCATGCCGGTACTCGATGCCGAGATCGACGTTCTTCACCGGGGAATAGAAGAGGTTGCCGGCGACGCTCCACGCCTGGCGATTGAACATCGCTATGCCCGAAGTCGTCGCCGGATCGAGATCGTCGGCGTAGAAGATGCGCTGATAGCTGGCGATCAGGTTGACGCGCCATTGGTCGTCCAGCGCATAGCGGCCCGCGCCGAACAATGCGAGGTTGCGGACGCGGGCAAGTTCCCCATTGGCCTGGAGGACCGCGTCCGGGCCGAAGTTCAGGCCGAGATAGCGGCCGATCCCTTCGCCATAGCTTGCCTGGAACCGGATGTCGCTGCCATGCCTGTCGTCCAGGAAGATCTTGCCGGCGGCGCTGATGCCCCATCCCAGGCGGGAATCGACGATATGGGCTGCGCCCGTTTTCGCATTGTCGACGCGCAACTGGCGGCCCAGCACCGCAAGGTCGAGGAAACCGAACCCGCCCGCATATTCCAGCCGCCCGGTTATGTCGGGCGCATGGTCCTCGCCATTTTCGACGAGGGCGGGTGCGCCGGCGGTGGCGGAAGCCGTTTCCGGATTTTCCGCCGCCAGATGGAAGGCGAGGCCGTGGCCCAGCGGAAGGCTGTAGCGCACCATCGGCTGGCGCACGAAGATCAGGCCGTCCACGCCCCCGACATAGTCGGTGCTCTCCGGGAAGATCGCGGGGTTGGAGAAATTGGTGAAATCCTGCCCGAAGGTCCAGCGATCGAGCTGGATGAAGGCGCGCCGCATGGCGAGGTCATAGGCGTTGGTCGTGCGCTGCGTGCCCTGGCCCAGCGCCTGGGGCGTGCCGGGCGCGGCCTGGAAGTCGAATTCGATATAGGCCTTCAGCGCATGCTTGCCGAGCTTGGTCGTGGCATCCACCCAGAAGCGCGTCTGCTTGGCCGAGAAATCGGTGACATGGGTGGGGGAAGTCGGGGAGGCGGGATTGAAGACGGGAATGGACTGCGGCAGATAGAGGTCGCGCCCCAGCGTGTTGCTCGGATCGTCGCCGCCGCTGTAGCGGGCGCTGCTCGCGAGCAGCTTCACATAGCCGGACAGGACGACATTGCTATTGCCAGAGCGGAAGCCAAGCCTGGGCGTGCCGTCCGCCAGTCGGCTCATCTGCGCCGAAGCCTCCTGGCTCTTGCGGGTGGCGTCGGCGGCGGCGGCGCGGGTTTCGTCCTGCTGGCTGCGCGCGGCGGCGAGTTCCGTCCGGAGCTGGGTGATCTCGCTCTCCATCCGTTCCAGACGCGCGGCGAGATCCGCCTCCTTCATGGTCTGCGCGCCGGCCAACTGGGGCGCGGCGAGCGCGCTCGCCCCCAGCAGCACGCGCAATAATGGCCTGTTCGGCTTTGGCATCGACCTCTCCAGGATCCGGCTTGTGTTCCGGCTATGGTCAGGATCGCGCATGCCGCCGTGGCGCGACAGCCGAACCATGGTCGGACATGTTCGATCTTCGTCGGGGGTCCGATGTGCGCCTGCGGCAATTAGGATGCCGCCCACGGATCGGTAGCGATCAAGGAGAGGAGTGCGAGACTATGGACCAGGGCATTTACCCCGTTCCCAACCACTGGGCGAACGAAGCGCTGGTCGACGCCGCGCGATACCGGCAGATGTATGCGCGCTCGATCACCGATCCGGATGGCTTCTGGGCGGAGGAGGCGCAGCGCCTGGACTGGATGCGTCCTTTCAGCCAGGTGAAGGCGACCAGTTTTTCGGCGGAGGATTTCGGCATAAGCTGGTTCGCTGACGGCACGCTCAACCTGTCCGCCAATTGCCTCGACCGCCATCTGGCGGAGCGTGGCGACGCCATCGCGATCCTCTGGGAGCCCGACGATCCGGCAGAGCCCGAACGGCGCATCAGCTATCGCGCGCTGCATGAGGCGGTATGCCGCTTCGCCAATCTGCTGAAGGCGCGGGGCGTCAGGCGGGGCGACCGCGTCACCCTCTATCTTCCCATGGTGCCGGAGGCGGCGGTCGCGATGCTGGCCTGCGCGCGGATCGGCGCGATCCACTCGATCGTCTTCGCCGGCTTCTCGCCCGAAGCGCTTGCCGGCCGCATCGAGGATTGCGCGAGCCGCATCGTCGTCACCGCCGACGAGGGCCTGCGCGGCGGCAGGAAGGTTCCGCTGAAGGCGAATGTCGACGCCGCCCTCGCCCATTGCGCGGATGTCGATACCGTCATCGTGCTGCGCCGCACCGGCGCCGATGTGGCGATGGTCGGGGGGCGCGACATCGACTGGGCCACGGCGGTGGAAGCCCAGCCCGCGGAGTGCGAGCCGGAGGAGATGGGCGCGGAAGACCCGCTCTTCATCCTCTATACCTCCGGTTCGACGGGCAAGCCGAAGGGCGTGCTGCACACGACCGGCGGCTATGCCGTCTGGGCGGCGATGACGCACCAATATGTGTTCGATTATCGCCCCGGCCAGATCTACTGGTGCGCCGCCGACATCGGCTGGGTCACGGGCCACAGCTATGTCGTCTATGGGCCGCTGATGAACGGCGCGACGACCGTGATGTTCGAGGGCGTGCCCAATTTCCCGGATGCATCCCGCTTCTGGCAGGTGGTGGACAAGTTCGGCGTGGAGATTTTCTACGGCGCCCCCACCGCCCTGCGCGCGCTGATGCGCGAGGGCGACGAATGGGTGCGCAAGACCAGCCGCAAGTCCCTGCGGCTGCTGGGCAGCGTCGGTGAACCGATCAATCCGGAGGCGTGGGAATGGTATCATCAGGTCGTGGGTGAAGGGCGTTGTCCCATCGTCGACACCTGGTGGCAGACCGAGACCGGCGGCGCGATGATCAGCCCGCTGCCCGGCGCTGTCGCGCTCAAGCCGGGCTCAGCGACGTTGCCGATGTTCGGGGTCAGGCCCGAACTGGTCGATGGCGACGGGCGGCTGATCGAGGGGGCGGGCGAAGGCTGCCTCGTCCTCGCGGATAGCTGGCCGGGGCAGATGCGCACCGTCTGGGGCGATCATGACCGCTTTTTCCAGACCTATTTCACGACCTTTCCGGGGCGCTATTTCACCGGCGACGGATGCCGGCGCGACGAGGACGGCTATTATTGGATCACCGGCCGCATCGACGATGTCATCAACGTTTCCGGCCACCGCATGGGCACGGCGGAGATCGAGAGCGCGCTCGTCGCCCATCCCAAGGTTGCCGAGGCCGCCGTCGTCGGCATGCCGCACGACCTCAAGGGGCAGGGCATCTACGCCTATGTCACCACCAATGCCGATGTCGAGCCGGACGACGCCCTGCGCGGCGAGCTGATACGCTGGGTACGCAGCGAAATAGGCCCCATCGCATCGCCGGACGTGGTGCAGTTCGCCCCCGGCCTGCCCAAGACCCGTTCGGGCAAGATCATGCGGCGCATATTGCGGAAGATCGCGGAAAACGACGTTTCCAACCTGGGCGACACGTCGACGCTTGCCGATCCCACCGTGGTCGATAATCTGCTGGCGAACAGACCACGGTTGGAAGAGGCGCAATAGAAACGATTCTCATCGCGGACGACCACCCGCTTTTCCGTCAGGCGCTGGCGGTGGCGGTGATGAAGGTCGCTCCGCGGGCCAGCATCATCGAAGCGGGGACGCTCGCCGGCGCCGTTCAGGCGGCGAGCGGGGCCACGGGCCTGCGCCTCATCCTGCTCGACCTGAAGATGCCGGGCGCGGTCGGCTATTCGGGCATAGCGCTGTTGCATGCGGAACAGCCGGACGTGCCGATCCTGGTGGTTTCAAGCGCGGACGGGGCCAAGGCGGCGGAGGAAGCCCAGGCGCTGGGCGCCGTCGGCTTCCTCTCCAAGGATAGCGACCTGCCCGCGATCGAGGCGGCGATCGCGCGGGCGTTGGGCGGCCACCGGCTCCCGCCCGCTCCGCCGCGACCCGAGGATGCGGTCCAGAAGGAGATCGCATCCCTGACGCCGACCCAGTTGAAGGTCCTGCTGGAGGTGCTGAACGGCAAGCTGAACAAGCAGATCGCGCACGACCTCATGGTGACCGAAGCGACGGTGAAGGCGCATATGACCGCGATCATGCGCAAGCTGGATGTGCAGAACCGCACGCAGGCGGCACTGGTCGCGCGCTCGCTGGGGCTCGATCTCAACCACTGACGCGGGCCAGGAAGGCCGAGATCGCCTCCGGCGCCGCAGGCTTGGCGATGAAGGCGATGTCGAGCATGGCGGCGCGGGTGGCGAGGCTCGCATCGTCCTCCGCCGTGACCAGCGCGGCGGGCAATCCCGGATGCTCCCGCCGCAGCGCCGCGATCAGGGCAAGGCCGTCCTCTTGCGTCCCAAGCTGGAAGTCGACCAGCGCGGCGTCGGCTGCGGACGCGAGCTTTCGGGCGGTCCTGCCTTCGGCGGCGGCCAGCGGCCGATGGCCGAGGCTGGCCAGCAGCGCCTCGGTCGCGGCTACGATCATCGGATCGTCATCGACCACCAGCACGGCCAGACCCCTCGCCGCCGGAAGGGGGGCCTGCGCCCCCGGTGCCGGTGCCGGCGCGGCTGGCCCGGTTGCGGCAGGCATCAGCAGGCTGAACCGGCTGCCCTTTCCGGGCACGGACCGCACCTCGATCCGCCCGCCGAGCAGCCGGACGATGCGGCGTGCAAGGGCGAGGCCAAGGCCGAGTCCCTCGACGTCCAGCGCGCCGAGCCGGGTGAATTCTCCGAAGATCGTCCCGATCTGGTCGGCGGCGATGCCGACGCCGCTATCGACGACGTCGATCCGGATCATCGAACCCCTGCGCCGGACGCCCAGTAATATCCCGCCCTGCTGCGTGTAGCGCAGGGCGTTGGAGACGAAATTCTGGAGGACCGAGCGGAGCAGTCCCGGGTCGGTATCGAGATGGCCGGAAAGGGGACCGGTCAGCAGGCGCAGCCCCTTCTCCTTCGCCATCGGCGCGAATCCTTCAGCAAGGCTGGTGAGAAACGGCGTAAGGTCGATCGGCTCCGGGCTGGGCTCGACACCGCCGGCATCGAGCTTGCTGATGTCGAGGAGAGCGCGAAGCAGCCCTTCCGCCGCCATGATCGCGCTGTCGATGCGTTCGGCAAGGATGTGCGGCGTTCCTTCCACCTCGCGTTGCAGGGCGGCGGTGAACAGCCGCGCGGCGTGGAGCGGCTGAAGCAGGTCGTGGCTGGCGGCGGCGAGGAATCGGGTCTTGTCCTTCGTCGCCTCGGCCAGGCGCAAATTGGTCTCGCTGAGTTCGCGTGTGCGGTCGGCGACGCGGGTTTCCAGTTCCGCCAATGTGCGGCCCAGCTCGTCGCGGATGCGTGCATCCTCGGTGATGTCGATGAAGCTGGTGACATAGCCGCCGCCGGGCATCGGCCCGCCGATGGTCTTGATGACGCGGCCGTCCTTTCGCCGCCGTTCGAAACTGTGGGGCAGGCCGCGGCGCATGTGCCGAAGACGTTTCCTGACGTGGAATTCTATGTCCTCGTCGCCGAAATCGCCCAGCCGCCCATTATGGCGGATCAGTTCCGCGATCGGCACGCCCACCCGCAGGAAGCCGGGAGGAAAGTCGAACAGGTCGAGATATTGGCTGTTCCATGCGATCAGGTTCATGTCGGCGTCGACCACGCTGATGCCGGCATCGATATGCTCGAAGGTCGCGGCGAGCAGTTCGCGGGAGAAGCGAAGCGACTGGCCGCGCTCTCCCAGCAGCCGGGTAACGTCGGAAAGGCTCATCTGCCCCCCGGCCAGTGCCGAGGCGACCAGCGCGCGGGCGGAGGAAGCGCCGACGACGCGCGCGATGAGCGTGCGGGCGCGCTGCGCCGACCGCCTGTCGATGGGCGTGCCCCGCATGGCCGCCGGAAATTCGCGGGCAGCCTCCTCTTCACCGATGAAGCTGGCGGTGAGCTGCGCCAGTTCGGCCAGGTCGGTGATCGGGCGCTGGCTGCCGAGGCGGGGCAGGACGGGCGCCTTCACCTTGCGCGCGGCGACCAGGCCGAAGACCAAAAGGTTCGCGCCCAGGCTCCACGCCACGCCATGCACCAGCGGCGACGCGGCGCCGATGCCGAAGAGGCGCAGGGGATCGGCGGCGCTTCCCTCCAGCGCATCCAGCCAGGCGGGCGGCAATATGGGCGGCAGGGCGAGGGTGTAGAACCAGATGACAAGGCCGACGGCAAGGCTTGCCCGCGCCGCCAGCGCATCGCGACCCGGCGCATAGGTGGCCAGGATCAGGTGCGGCGTGAACTGCGCCATGGCGGCGAAGGCGACAAGGCCGATCGAGGCGAGCGACTGTTCGGCCGAAACCAGCAGCGCCCAGGCGAGCGCCGCCGCGATGATGGCGAGGATGGAGAGGCGCCGCACGAGCAGCATGCGCCGGCCGAGCGCCCCGGCGCCCGCTTCCCCGCCGTTCTCGCGCGCGAGCAGGGTGGGGAAGAGGAGGTCGTTCGAGACCATGGTCGCGAGCGCGGTCGAATCGACCACGACCATCGACGCCGCCGCCGCGATCCCGCCCAGCAGGGCCAGGGCAAGCACGATGCCCTGTCCGGTCATTCCGGGCAGGGCCAGCATGTAGAGATCGGGTTGGGCGCCGCGCAGCAGGCTTGCGCCGGCCAGCGCGATGGGCAACACCATCAGCGCCATCGCGCCGAGATAGGCGGCCAGTCCCCAGCGCGCGCCGACAAGATCGCCCGGTTCCCGCGCCTCAACCAGGCCCATGTAGAATTGCCGGGGCAGGACGATGACGGCCATGGCGGAGATGAGGAAGATGATGCCGACCTCGATCGACAACCGTTCCGGCCGGAAATTGGCGGACAATATGGCGACGCCGCGGCTGAGGTCCGTCGGGTCCGCCTGTCCCAGCAGGACGAAGGCGAGGACGGCCACCGCGGTCAGCGCGACGATCTTGAGGAGGGATTCGATGCCGATCGCATAGACCAGGCCTTCGCTGCGCCCCGCCAGTTCGAACCGGCGGGCGCCGAACAGCATGGCGAACAGCGCCAGCAGCCAGGCGGCGGTCAGCATGGTCAGCGTCGCGACGGGGCGGCCCGTCACGATGGAGATCGCGCTGCCGATGGAGCGGAATTGCAGCGCGACATAGGGCACTGTTCCCAGCAAGGCGATGACCGTGACCAGACGGGCCACGACCACATCGTGACCGAAACGCGCGGCGATGAAGTCGGACACGGTGGTTGCCTGTTCCTCCGCCACCGCCTCGGCCAGCCTGCGCAGGAAACGGGGCGCGACGATCAGCAGGCAGATCGGCGCGAGATAGATGGGGAGGTAATGCCAGCCGTCGCGCACGGCGCTCCCGACCGCGCCGTAGAAGGTCCAGCTTGAGCAATAGACGCCCAGCGCCAGCGCATAGGCGCCGTGGCGCACGTCATAACGGCCGAGCGCAAGGCCGCCGCGCCTCTCGACGATGGTGGCGATCCCGAACAGCAGCAGGACGATCGCGAGCGCGAGAAGGGCCGCCGAAAGCAGACTCATGGCCCATCTCTACTGGCTCGACGACGCCGGAACAATGCGCCGAAGAGGTCGTATTTCCGCCGGTGCGCGGAGCGCCCGGTTCCGGCAATTCCGCCTTATCGGTCGCTGATATTGGAGCCCGTCGCCTGATTATCCGCGCCCGGCGCGTTGGGCGGCACCTCGCCAGATCCGCTGGTCGGCAGCGGTCCTGCGGCGCCATTGCCCGGCGCATCGTCCGCGCGGTTGATGGCCGATCCGTTGACTGCATTCCGGTCGGACGGGGTCTCGCCCGAACAGGCCCCGGCAAGCAGGCTGCCTGCGATCAAAAGCATACGGACCATCCTTTCCTCCTCTCTTGGCATGCGCACCAGCGTCCCGCGAGCCGATCACCGACCTGCGCCTCATCAAACGCGACCGGGCGCCGGGCGATCCTGTCCCATCGATGACGCAGGTTAGGGCGCGGTCGGGTTTCGGGCCCTGCTCCAGGTCTTGGTCTTACCGCCGCCGCAATCGGACGACCGCTTCGTCCAGGGCGGACAGGAAGCGGGACCGGTCGGCCTTCGCGAACGGCGCTGGTCCGCCGACGCCGTCCGCCAGGATGCCGGCGCGCAAGTCCGCCTTGACCGCCCGTACCGCCACGGCATTGCCGATGGAGGCATGGGTGAAGGGCTTGCCCGTGGGCGCGATCACCGCACCGCATCCAGCCTTCAGGCATCGGTCGGCCAGCAGGATGTCCGCGGTGATGATGATCGAGCCGGCGTCCACATGCCCGGCGATCCAATCATCCGCCGCATCGAAGCCCTCGCCCACAACGATGCGGGAGACGAGCGGATGCGCCGGCACCCTGATGGGACTGTTGCTGACGACGATGACCGGCACGCCATGGCGCCAGGCGACCTTGTAGGTCTCCTCCTTCACCGGGCAGGCGTCGGCATCGATAAGGATGTTGGGCGTTTTGGTCTGGGACATGGCTGCCGCTCCATGCACCGCCTGATGGGCGCCGCGCAAGGCGGGATGAATGCGTGATCTAATCCGCCGGGCGCATCGGTTCGCCCTCCGGCGGCATGGCGCCCGTGGGGGGTCGCGACGCCGGATCGGGCGCGTCGATGCTTGAATGGATCATCAGGCCGACGATGACGACAATGCTCAACAGGATCGCCGTCAGCAGCAGGCCCAGGCCAAGCCTTCTGCGTCGCCCGCTCATCGCCTGTCTTTGGCGCGGGGCTCGGGCCGCGCCGGCAGCTCATCCAGCTTCGCGAGCAGGTCCTTGAAGAGGTCGTCATCCTGTATGGGAAAGTGCCGCCGGAATCCTTGACCGAGAAGCTCAAGGTCTTTCGCTGTCAGCAGGCCAATGGAAACGATCTGGTCCGGCACGGCATCCTCCTTATCGCTGGGAACTGCGGCGGAGCCTGCAAGTGCCAAGGATTCCACCTGCGACATGAAATCTCTCCCGCTCCCCCGGCAGCAAGCCGGGGGAGCGGGCCATTCCCCTTTCAGGAGATGGCCGCCATTTCCTCCTGTCCCAGCGCAGCCGACCCGCCCCGCCGGCCGAAGCGGGCATAGAGCGTCGGCAACAGGAACAGGGTCAGCAAGGTTGCGGAAACAAGGCCGCCGATGACCACGGTGGCGAGCGGCTTTTGCACCTCCGCCCCGGGGCCGGTCGCCAGCGCCATCGGCACGAAGCCGAGCGAGGCGACCAGCGCCGTCATGACCACCGGCCTCAGCCGCGCCCGGGCGCCTTCACAGGCTGCCTTGCCGCGATCCATGCCGCGCGCCATCAGGTCCTGGATCGACGTCACCATGACCAGCCCATTGAGCACGGCGATGCCGGACAGGGCGATGAAGCCCACCGCGGCCGAGATCGAGAAAGGCATGCCGCGCAGCGCCAGCGCCAGAACGCCGCCGACCAGCGCGAGAGGGATGCCGGTGAAGACGATCACGGCGTCCCGCACGCTGCCGAGCGCCCCGTAGAGCAGCAGGAGAATGAGCGCGAAGCAGGCCGGTACGACCAGCAGCAGCCGTTCCCGCGCCGATGCCAGATTTTCGAACTGGCCGCCCCATTGGAGATAGGTGCCGGCGGGCAGCCGCACGTCCCGCGCGATCCCCGCCCGTACATCCGCGACGACGCCGGACACGGCGCGCCCGCGCACATTGGCCTGCACGACGATGCGGCGCTTGCCGTTTTCGCGGCTGATCTGGTTCGGGCCGTCGACCAGCGCGATCCGGGCGACGCTTGCCAGCGGCACGAAGGCACCCGCCGGAGTGGGCACCGGCACCTGGCCCAGCGTCTCCAGATCGGTTCGCGCCTCCTCGCCCAGCCGGATCGTGACGGCAAAGCGCCTGTCGCCCTCGAAGATCATGCCCGCGTCGCGCCCGCCCACCGCGGCGGCCAATATGTCCTGCAACACCCGCGCGCTGATGCCCAGCCGCGCCATCGCATCGCGATTGGGTTGCACGTCGAGAATGGGGAGGTCTTCGGTCTGTTCCACCCGCACGTCGGTGGCGCCCGGGGTCCGCCGCAGCACGGCGGCGATGCGATCCGCCGTGCCGCTCATCTGGTCGACATCGTCGCCGAAGACCTTGATGGCGATGTCGCCGCGCACCCCCGCGATCAGCTCGTTGAAGCGCATCTGGATCGGTTGGGTGATGTCATAGGCGTTGCCCGGCAGCTTCGCGAGCCGCTGCTCCAGCCGTTCGACCAGATCCGCCTTGGCGAGGCGGGGGTCGGGCCATTGCGCGCGGGGCTTCAGGATGACGAAGGTGTCGGTCGCATTGGGCGGCATGGGGTCCGAAGCAAGCTCGGCCGTGCCCGTCTTGGAAAAGACGAAGCGGACTTCGGGCTCGCCCGCGACGACGCGTTCGACCGCGAACTGCATGGCCTGGCTCTGGTCGACCGAAGTGCCCGGAACGCGGACCGCCTGGACGAGTATGTCGCCCTCGTCGAGCTGGGGCAGGAATTCCTGCCCCAGCATCGAAAAGCCGGCGATGGCCGCCAGAAATGCCGCGACCCCGATTCCGATCGTCCGGCTGGGCCGGCGCATCGCCGCTTCCAGCCCCGGCCGATAGCGTGCGTTCAGCCAGGACATGATCCGCCCCTCCTTCTCCTCGACCGGCTTCGACAGCAGCAGGGCCAACATGGCCGGAACGAAGGTCAGCGAGAGGATGAAGGCGAAGCCGAGCGCGAGGATGACCGTCATCGCCATCGGCGTGAAGGTCTTGCCCTCCACCCCGTCCAGCGTGAGGAGCGGGACATAGACGAGGATGATGATCGCCTGGCCGTAGACGGACGGGCCTATCATCTCGCGCGCGGCCAAGGCTACGGCCGACAGCCTTTCTTCAGGATTCAGCGTCCGGCCACTGTCATGCTGGTGCTCGGCGATCCGGCGCAGGGCATTTTCCACGATGATGACGGCCCCGTCGACAATGAGCCCGAAGTCGAGCGCGCCCAGGCTCATGAGATTGGCCGAGACACCGCCGCGCAGCATGCCGAAACTGGTGAGCAGCATGGTGATGGGGATGACCAGCGCGGCGATCAGCGCGGCTCTGAAATTGCCGAGCAGGGCGAACAGCACGACGATGACGAGCAGCGCGCCTTCGGACAGGTTCTTCGCCACCGTGCCGATCGTCGCGTTGACCAGCGCGGTGCGATCCAGCACGGGCTCTACGATGACGTCGGTTGGCAATGAGGCATTGATCTCGTCCAGTCGCCCGGCGACGGCGGAGGCAACGGCCCGGCTGTTTTCCCCGATCCGCATGACCGCGGTGCCGACGACGACCTCCCGTCCGTTCTCGGATGCGGACCCCATCCGCAGCGCCTGGCCGGTCCGCACCGTCGCGACCTGATGGAGCAGGATGGGAACGCCTTCCCGCGTCGCGATGACCGTTCGGCTGAGATCGTCGGCGTTGCGGATGCGGGCATCCGACCGCACCGTCAGCCCTTCGCCGTTGCGGTCGATGACGCCCGCGCCGACGGCGCTGTTATTCTCCTCCAATGCGGTCGCCAGATCGTTGAGGCTCAGGTTCAGCGCCGCGAGCCGCTGGACATCGGGCGCGACCTGATATTGCTTCACATGGCCGCCGATGGAATCGATGCCGGCGATGCCTGGCGTGTTCTTGAGCAGCGGGGCGACGATCCAGTCCTGCACCGTGCGCAGATAGGTCGCCTGATCGGACTGGCCGACCAGCCGCTCGCCCTCCGGCGTGATATAGCTGCCGTCGGGCTGGATGCCGGGTTCGCCGGGCGAGTGTCGATCATCCTTGCGATGGGCCAGATGGACCGTCCACATATAGACTTCGCCAAGGCCGGTGGCGATCGGGCCCATTTCAGCCGTGACGCCGTCCGGCAGGCTATCCTCCGCGCTGCGCAGCCGTTCGGCAACCTGGGCGCGGCCGAAATAGATGTCGGTGGAATCGGTGAAGACCGCCGTCACCTGGGCGAAGCCATTGCGGCTCAGCGATCTTGTATATTCCAGCCCCGGCACCCCCGCCAGCGCGGTCTCTATCGGGAAGGCGACCTGCTTTTCGACCAGTTCGGGCGACAGCGCGGGCGCGCGGATATTCACCTGCACCTGGTTGTTGGTGATGTCGGGAACCGCGTCGATGGGCAGGCGGCTGAGCGCCCAGCCGCCGATCGCGGCCGCGATGAGGGTGACGAGCAGCACGAACCAGCGCCGCTCGACCGAAAAGGTCACGATACGCCCGATCATGGTTCAATCCTCATGCGTGGCTTCGCTCTTCCCGAGCTCGGCCTTGAGAGTGAAGCTGTTGGCGACGGCGATCTGCTCGCGCCCGGTCAGGCCCGACAGGATCGTGACCGCGTCGCCGCCTGGCCGGCCTGTAGTGACCGGCACGGCCCTGAACCCCTGGGCTGTGCGGACGAAGACCGAGGGCCGCCCTTCGACCGTCTGGACCGCGCCGGACGGCACCGTCATGCCGCCCGATTCGCCCGTCACCGCGATGGCGGCGGTGACGGGTTCGCCGATACGCCACTGGCCGCCGCGATTGTCGATAATGGCCAGCACGGGGACGAGGCGCGTGCTCTCATCGAGCACCGGAGAGACGAAGCCGATGCGTGCGCTGGTCCTGCGGCCCGGCGCGGTGATGTCCACCCGCGCGCCCGGCCGGACGCGGCTCGCATCGCCAGGGGAAAGCGACAGGCGGACCGCCAGTTTAGAGAGATTGGCGACGCGATAGAGTTCGGCATCCTCGGCGACCATCTGCCCCAGCGTCACGGTGCGGGTGATGACCTGGCCACCGATCGGTGCGGCGATGCCCAGCCGGTTGAGCCCACCGCCCCCGCCCCCTGACGCCGCAATCCGCTGCCGGGCGAGGCGCAGCGCGATCCCGGCCTCCGTCGCGGCGGTGCGTGCCGCGACCAGATCCTGTTCGGGCGAAACCCGTTCGGCAAACAGGCGCTGTTCCCGCCGCAAATTGGATTGGGCGAGCGCCAGCCGCGCCTGCGCCGCTTCGGCCTCCGCCTTGAGCGAGGCGATCTCGCGGCTTTCGATCACCGCCAGCATGTCGCCCTTGCGCACCCATTCGCCCAGATTGCGGCTGAGGGCCACGATGCGCCCGCCGATCGCGGCGGAAACCACCTGCGTCCCCTGCGGATCGCCCTCTATGGTGGCGGGCAGGGTGATGGCGCCCGCCCCACCCGGGGTGGGCCGGGCGAGTTCGATGCCCGCGGCGGCGATCTGCTGCGCGGTGAGGCGGATCAGCCCTTCCCCGCCGGCATGCGCCTCCCCTTCGGCATGGCTTTCTTCGGCAGGCTGGTTTCCGCAGGCGGCGACCGTGAATGTCAGGATTGCGGCCATGACGGTCCGCTGGAGGAGGTTCATCGATCGTCTCCCTGATCCGGCGCGCGAGCGGTCAATCGCTCCAGCTGCGCTCGTGCATTGTGATAGGCGAGCAGCGCCTCTATGGCGGCTGCCTTCGTTTCGGTGAGCGTGCGTTCGGCATCGAGCAGGTCGAGCTGACTGAACTTGCCCTCGCGATAGCCGATGCGGGCGATGCGGGCGGCTTCCTCAGCGGCCGCAAGGGCGGGTCCGGTCGCCGTCTCCGCGCCGATGGCGGCGTTCGCGGCCTCGGCCTGCGCCTGGGCTATCGCCTGGGCGACCTCCTGCGCGGTGGCTCGCCGCTGGGCTTCGGCGCGACGCTGCTCCGCCAGGGCCTGCCCGACCGCCGCCTTGCCGCCGTTGAGGAAGGGGAGGGGCAGCGACAGGCTGAAAAGCGCTGCGCTGTCGTTGGTCGCTTCCAGTCGGCGGACGCCCGCGCCCACCGTCAGATCGGGAATGCGCTGGGTTCGGGCAAGCCGCACCTGCGCGCTGCTCGCCGCCAGATCGGCGTTGGCGGCGGCAAGCGCCAGCGTCTCTGTCAGCTCCAGGGGCTGCAACGGGCCGGGGGCTGTGCCGATGCGGTCGAACCAGCCTGCGTCGAGAGCGCCGGGGATCGCCTGCCCGATTCGCTGGGCCAGGATGAAGCGGGCCGTTTCCGCCGACCGTTCCATCCGCACGAGAGCGGCCTGCGCATTGATCCTGGCCAGCTCGGCGCGCTGCACCTCCATGGGCGAGGCGCGGCCGGCACGCAGGCGGACATGAGCGGCATGCAAGCCTTCCCCGGCAATCCGAAGCTGGTCGCGCGCATTCGCCAGCCGCCGCTCCGACGCCGCGGCCTCCGCATAGGCCCGCGTCACCGCGAACCGCAGGTCGACCCGCGCAACCGCCTGTTCGATGAAGGCGCGATCGCGCTGGGCGGCCGCGATGGCAAGCCGGGCCGATCGCTTTCCGCCCAGTTCCAGCGGGAGGGCCAGCGAAGTCGTGGCCTCCAGGCTTTTCGTGTCCGAATAGAGGCCGGTGCCGGCCACATTCTCGGCTTCGACGGTGAGGATGGGGTTCGGCCGCAGACCGGCCGCTGCCTGCGCGGCCCTGGCTGCATCGACGCCGGCCCCGGCCGCGTCCAGCGAAGGGGCAGTGGCGCTGGCGAGATCGAGCGCCTGCTCAAGCGTCAGGCCGGGCGGTGCTTCGGCCGTCGGCGCGGACTTCGCCTGCGCGGCGGATAGGGGTGAGGTGGCGGCAAGCAACGCCGCCAGCAAACGGTTCATGTTCGGAAACTCCTGACAACGGATGACCGCCTGCGCGATGCGCAGGCCGGGCGGCAGTGGTCAGGCGATCGGCGGTCTCAACTCGCTCCGCGGAGGTGCGGCGCCATGGATGGTGGGCGTCCAACGCAGCTTCACCATCCGATGGACCGGACCGGACGTGATTTCCGACATGGCGACAGCGGCCGCGACATGATGCCCATGGCATCCCCCATGTTGGTGAGGATAGGCGCGGTCGGTATCGCCGGACGTCTGTCCCGCATCGCCGCCGTCATGCGTTTCGGCAGCCGCTGGTCCTTCTGCGTCGATGCAATCGATCGGCTCCATCGCATGCGCGACCGATGCCGTCGTAAAGGACAGCGCCAGCGCGAGACAGGCGAATAGGGCGAGCAGCCGGTTCATGCGCCTGCCTTTAACGAGCATTTTCGGGCTGGTTGCAAGGGGAGAACGCTACCCCGCAGCGCGTTTTTCGGCATGGCGATGGATATTCGAGCGACGATTCCGCCATGCGGGCGCCTCATTTCCTGGAGGAAGCGGCTATGTTTTGACGGCTACTGCCTCGTTGAAGCGGAGCGCGGGACGCGAAGCACCGTCAACCGGTGCGGGGGTGAGGCTTGTCGGCCTGAGGCTTATGATCAGGGGTCTCCGTCAGGCATGTTGTTCCTCCAGCGCACGCGTTTGCAGGCGATCTGCCGCTGGCCTGCCTATACGCCTGCTATCGTCCAGAAGGTTCGACAGGACTGACAGGGAAGGGGAGCGATGGTCCGGCTTCCGGACATGCCGGCCTGCGGTCATGGCATCCTCCTGCAGCGGGCTGAGCCGGAGCATGTCCCTGATGCGGTCCGCCAGTTGCCGGGCGCGTTGTGAGGGCTTGGAGGAAAGGGCAACCTCGTAGGAGATGGCTGGCAGGGCCTGCAGCAAGCCGGTGAAGCCGGGTGTCGAATTGTCCGCGAAGAAGCGCGAATGCGCCGTTATCTCGATGCCGCAGGCCACCGCCGCACGAAGCGAGGCAAGTTTGGAGGATTAAACGACGACTTTGAACCGTCGACCCGCCTTGTGAGCGTGGAGAAGATCTTCTCCCGATAGAGGCATGGCTCCTCCTGAACCATCCTATGTCCTCTCGCAACAGGCGCCGAACGCCAAGCTGGTCCGTTGTCCCGAGACCGGGCATGGCTTCCTGTTCCAGGAAATCGAGGACTTCGTTGCCGAAAGCGATCGCTTCCTGGCCTAGGCGGATGGAGCGGCGGCACCGGCTTCCGCCTGTGGAAGCACGACCCATGTGGCAGTCCGGGGCGGTTCGCCCCTCGGGAATCGCCTAGCCCCGCCGCCATTTGTCACGCTCGGCAAAGACGCGGGCGACTTCCTCCATATGTTCCGCGCCCCAATTGGACAGGGGCGCTAGGGCATCGGCCAGGCTGCGGCCCAGTGCGGTCAGCGAGTAATCGACCCGGGGCGGCACTTCCCTATAGTCCGTCCGGACGACGATGCCGTCGCTCTCCAGTTCCTTGAGCTGCTGGATGAGCACCTTGTCGCTCACGCCGCGCACGGCCCGCTTCAGTTCGCCATAGCGATTGGGCGCTTCCAGCAGGAAGTAGATGATCAACGGCTTCCACTTGCCGGCGATCACCTTGAGGGTGGCGTCCAGGCCGCAGGAGAAGCCCGGCATGCAGGATGGTTGCTCGGACATATTTTTGATACTTACCAAAAGGTGCATACTTGTCCATAGGAATGTGCCTCGCCAGCTACGCATCACCTGAACAAGGAGACGCGAAGATGAAGAGATTGAATGGCAAGACGGCGGTGGTGACGGGCGGCGCAAGCGGCATCGGTTTCGCCACGGCGCAGCGTTTCGTGGAGGAGGGCGCTTTCGTTTTCCTCTTCGGACGTCGGCAGGAAGCGCTTGATGCGGCCGTCGCCCGGCTTGGCGGGAACGCGGTCGCCGTGCAGGGATCGGTGACGAGCCCTGAGGATCTCGACCGGCTGTTCGCCGCGGTGGAAGCGCGCCGGGGCCAGCTCGACATCGTGGTGGCCAATGCAGGCACCGGCGAGTTGGTGCCTTTGGGCGAAATCACCCCGGAACATTATGACCGCACGTTCGACGTCAATGTGAAGGGCGCGATCTTCACGGTGCAGAAGGCCTTGCCACTGATGCGGGATGGCGGCGCGATCATATTGACCGGCTCGACCACCGGAGAAATGGGAACGCCCAGCTTCAGTGTCTACAGCGCTTCCAAGGCCGCCGTCCGCAATCTGGCAAGGAGCTGGGCGCTGGACCTCAAGGGCACCGGCATTCGCGTGAACGTGCTCTCGCCCGGGCCGACGCTCACCGATCTGGCGCTCGACGTCGTCGGCAGGGAGGCTTTCGAGGCATTGGGTGAAGCAACGCCCCTCGGGCGCCTGGGCGATCCGTCGGAGATTGCGGCGGCGGCGGCGTTCCTCGCGTCGGGAGACAGCAGCTTCATGACCGGCGGCGAGCTGTTCGTCGACGGCGGCCTGGCGCAGATATGAGCGGGCGCCGGGCGTCATCGGGGTCTTGACAGGAACAGGCGCCGACCCCCCCCTCCCCCGGGGGGCCGGCGCCGTCCGGCAAGCGGGCCTTTCAGATCTGCACTTGCCCGCCGTCCAAGAAAAGTTCGATCCCGTTGATGAAGCTCGCCTCGTCGGAGGCGAGGAACAACACCGCCCTGGCGATTTCCTCCGGCTGTCCGACGCGGCCGGCCGGGATCAGTCCCGCGAGATATTCCTTGGTTCCTTCCGCCTGTTCGCCGCCGCCGAACAGTTCATTGAGGCCGGCGGTCTCGGTCACGCCGGGGCTGACCGCGTTCACGCGGATGCGGCGGTCCTTCAGGTCCAATATCCAGTTGCGGGCGAAATTGCGCACGGCTGCCTTGGTGGCTGAATAGACGCTCAGCGCCGGCGTGCCCGCCACGCTGGTGGTGGAAGCCGTCAGGACGATGGATGCGCCGTCCTTCAGCAAGGGCAAGGCCTTCTGCACGGTGAACAGCACGCCCTTCACATTGGTGTCGAAGGTCCGCTGATAATGGTCCTCGCTGATCGCGCCCAGCGGGGCGAACTCGCCGCCGCCCGCATTGGCGAAGAGGACGTCGATCTGTGCATGGTCCTGCTGGACCGCGTCGTAGAGCCGGTCGATGTCGGCCAGGTCCGCCATGTCGCCGCGAACCCCCGTCACCCTGCCGCCGATGGACCGGACCGCCGCGTCGAGCGCATCCTGACGGCGGCCGGTGATGAACACCGATGCGCCTTCCCCGGCAAAGGCCTTCGCCGTGGCCAGCCCGATGCCGCTCGTGCCGCCCGTGATCACCACCACCTTGTTGTCGAACTTGTCCGTCATCGTCTGTCTCCTTGAGCATTTCGGCGGGATCGCCCTTGCCCGATGGAGATAGATCCGAGACGATAAGGCTTGTAGTCGGCAGATATGGCACTTAGCGTTCCTCCAGAGGAACGGTGATGAAGATTGATCTCAATGACTATGCCTATTTCGCGCAGGTTGTGGCCCATGGCGGTTTCGCGGCGGCCGGCCGCGCCCTGCGCGAACCCAAGTCGAAACTGTCCCGCCGCATCGCCGGTCTGGAGGAGCGTCTGGGGCTTCGGCTGATCGAACGGTCCAGCCGCCGCTTCCGCGTCACTGACACAGGCCAGTCCTTTTATGAGCGATGCCGCACTATCCTGGCCGAAGTGGAACAGGCCGAAGCACTGGTCATGCAGGCGCAGGCCGAACCCCATGGCCGGGTTCGCTTCAGTTGCCCGAACGGTCTCGTCGAAATCGTCTCGGACCTGGTTCCCGCTTTTCTCCGGCGCTATCCCGGGGTCCGCCTTCAAATCGTCGCGACCGACCGGGCCGTGGACCTGATCGAGGAACGCATCGACGTCGCCCTGCGGGTGCGCACGACGCTGACGGGCGATGCGGCCCTCACCATGCGTTCATTGGGGAAATCGACGCGCATTCTGGTGGGCAGCCCGCAATGGGCGAGCCGCCTTGCCGATATTGCCGGACTGGCCGATCTGCCCTGCCTGGGTACGAGCGACGCCGGCGATGAAAGCGAATGGCATCTGGAAACCGACGACGGGCGTTCGCATACCATCCGCTTTGCGCTCCGGCTGGGTTGCGAAGACATGCTGGCGGTGCGGAAGGCAGCGGTCGAGGGCCTGGGGATCGCCCTGCTTCCCGACCATATCTGCAATGCCGCGCTGGCGGAGGGGCAGCTTGTGCATATCCTTCCCGCATGGCGCGGCGTGCAAGGGATCGTGCATCTGGTCTTCACGACCCGGCGCGGCCTGCCCCCGGCGGTCAGGGCCTGGATCGACCATCTCGCCGCCGGTTTCCCGCGGGGGATGCTGGCCGCGCAACCGTGATCGCCCTGGCGTTCCGGCTGTTTCCGCCCCGGCGATCCCGCCGCAGAAAATCCCCGCCCCGGCGAGCGGGGCGGGGACCGGTGCGACCCGATTCCTTCGTGACCGTTGGCGGACTATCTTTCCCTGCATCATGCGCAAACAACATGGATTAGGCGGTCCGGCGTCCTCGCCCCTCATGTCGGATTTTTACAATCCGAATCGGGTGGATTGCGCAAGAGCAGCTCTGCGACCCGAAGGGCTTTCATGCCTTTCTCCTTGGCTCGGCGGCTTCGGCTGTCGGGCCAGTTTTTTGGGAGTGCGGGCCCCCGCCGGCGGTCATGGGGGCATGGGAAAGGGGCGGGGCGCTTCCATGACCCATGGTGCGCGCCCGGCTTCCCTCATCGCCGTTTATGGGTTGGCCGCTCCTTCGAAGGGCACGGTCCTGCGCTAAAGAAATCTAATAGGTCCACCAGCATTGCTTGTGAGACTAATCTCTACCATTAAAATAGATAATGGCCATTCCATGCCGGGAGGATGAGTATGAAGCCGTTACGTGCCCTGATAGATTCCTGGCTCCGCTTGCGCGATGCCGCCCGCCGCGAATTTCTGCGTGATCCGAATGTGATCCTCTTCGAGCGCGCGCCGCAGCAGGAAAGCGCCGGTGGTCGCTGAGGGCTGGTCGCGGCGTGGTTTTCTGGCGGCGGGCGCGGCGTCCGGTCTTTTGCTGGCCGGCTGTGGCGCCGGGCGCGGCAGGCCCCGGCTGCGCGCCGCGATCGTCGGCAAGGGCGAGACCGACATGCGGTTGCTGTTCAAGGCCGCTGGCATCCCCCGGCAGGATTTCGACATCCACTATAGCGAGTTCCAGTCGGGACATCTGGTGGTGGAGGCGTTGAACGGCGGGTCGCTGGATTATGGAGGAATGAGCGAGATTCCGCCGATCTTCGCGGCCGCCTCTACGATCCAGAGCTTCCGTCAGATCGCCGTCCTTCACGGCGACGTCAATAATCAGGCGGTTCTGGTGCCCAAGGGATCAAAGGCGCGTTCCATAGCCGACCTGAGGGGCAAGCGCGTCGGTTATGTGCGGGCAACCACCTCGCAATATTTCCTGATCCGGATGCTGGAGGAAGCGGGTCTTGGCTGGGGCGACATTACGCCCGTGGCCATGGGCGTTGCCGACGGCGCGGCGGCCTTTTCCCAAGGCGCGCTGGACGCCTGGGCGATCTATGGCTTTCCGATCCAGCGGGCCATCGCGACCGAGGGTGCGCGGATATTGCGCACCGCTTACGGCATCCTGTCGGGCAACTATCTCGTATGCGCCCATGCCGATGCGCTGGCCGACGCGGAAATGTCCCAGATCATCCGCCAATATCTGGCGCTGGTGCAGCAGGCCTATGGCTGGGCCGTGGCCAATGAAGCCGAATGGGCGGGCATCGTCGCGACGGACATCGGCGTTCCGCGCGATTATGTGGTGGACCAGTTCCGCCGCAAGAGCGACAGTTACGAACTGCGCCCCGTCTCCGATGCGGCCATCGCCTCGCAGCAGCAGGTGGCGGACCTCTTCCTCGCGCAGAAGCTGCTGCCCAAGCCGGTCGATGTCCGACCGCTCTGGGACGCGCGATTCAACGATTCCATACCGAAAAGAGGCTGAAAATCATGGTCCGCCACCCACCCGTCGCCTCAGGCCGCCGGGTGGGAAAGGCCGATCGCGCTCGCTATTCCGGCAGGACGCCAGGGAAGCCGGCGGTCATGCATGAAAAGCAGCAAGGCCGCGACACGGTCGCAAGGCTTCGCGTCGGCATCTCGGCCAGTATGCTCCCGCCAAAGCCCGCCACCGCTGCTGCCGGGCACTGGAACATGCAGGCTCTCCGCCAGTTGGCTCCTTTTACGGCTGACAGGAGAGATCCATGGTTCCCCAACATATTCCCGACGGCAAGGATCAGGCTGACGGGACTGGCGCGTCCCTGGACGACCTGCCCGCAGCGGGTGGTAGAGACCCGCATGGGGCTGTCGGCAGCGGCTCACATCTCACCCCGGACCGCAAGCCTGACATCAGCACCCCACCCGCAGCGGGCACTGACAATCGGGGCAAGCGGCCGAAGGAGGGCATTGGCGAAGTCGAAGGCAGCGGTGCAGGCGCGGGCGGCGGCGGGAATCCCGAGGATTTCGACAGCGACACCGCCGGCGGCGGCGCGGCGCAGTAACGGGCCCGCCGCGCCTTGCGTCTGTGCGAAGACATGCCGGATGGCTTGGTCGCGGTCTGACGCAACATATATGTCCCGGCGATCCGGCCACCGTCAAAAGGCGGTCTTCTCCTCCAGATGCTGTTCGACATCCGCGCGATCGATCCACAATGTGCGGAATTTCTTGTCGGCCAGCAGTGGGAGCTGGTCGCTGTTATGCTTGGAGCCCGGCTGGCTGGAATTGCCGTAGCTCATCAGGCCCACCGCCTTCATCGGCGTGCCGAATTCGACCATCGACACCCAGGTTTCGCCGTGGACGGGCGTGCGCTCGCCATTCTTCATCGGCCCCCAGGTGATCGTGCGAAACACGCCGGTGTTGCCGAAGCCTCCATTGGCCGGAAGGTTCACGTCGCCGATATGGAAGCGCGAGACTTCGCCATACGGGCGGTCAACCGCGCCATAGACTTCCCTGGTCTTCGCCACCGCCTGCTTCAGCATGGCGACCGCCGCCGCCGGGGCCTTCAGGCCGCGTGGCGTCTCCAGCGGATCGTCCAGCGTCCATTTGACGGCATAGTTGGATTGATCCGTGAAATTCTTCGGCGCGAAGATAGCGGCCCAGGTCTCGAACAGCAGGGCGGCACGGCTGTCGGGTTCGAAGCGACGGTCCCAACCCTTGAGCAGCGTCACGGCCGTCTGCACATCGGGATCGGCGGAGGCCGACGCGGCCGCCAGCAGATCGGGCAGCAAGCGTTCCGCCATCAGCGATGTCGTCGTCACCTTGCGCGCCACGAAATCCTCGAAGCCGATCTTGTCCGTACCGCTCATCAGCTTGACCGACATCTGCGCACGCTGGCTCATCGGTCCCACCGGCGCGACATAGGCGGGGAAATCCCTGGGATCGAGCGCACGGGGCCAGGTGGCCAGCCATGGCGGATCATTGGCGTTCTGCACGAAGCCGCTGGCGGGATCGAGCACCTTGGGCATGTCGTCATAGCTGTGGACATCCTTCCACAGCGTTGCGGAGGTGTCGCCGGGAACGGGCGCGGACCAATAGCTGAGGTCGCCGTTCGCATGTCTGGGCAACAGGCCGTTGTCGAGATAGAGGATATGGCCCGCGCGGTCGGCATAGATGATGTTGAACATCACCACCTGCATCTTGCGCAGCGCCTTTTCGAAGCCGGCCCAGTTTCGCGCCTTCCCCATTTCGAGATATTGCTGGAGCACGCCGGGGCGGTCCAGCCCGGCCACCTTGAGCGCGATGGTCGTTTTGCCGT
Source organism: Sphingobium sp. SA916 (assembly GCF_002894065.1). Classification (NCBI taxonomy): domain Bacteria; kingdom Pseudomonadati; phylum Pseudomonadota; class Alphaproteobacteria; order Sphingomonadales; family Sphingobiaceae; genus Sphingobium; species Sphingobium sp. SA916. The sequence continues at coordinate 20,862 of NZ_LXYF01000043.1, read as the reverse complement.
CGGGCAGGGTGAAGACCGGGCCCTGCACGGCGCTCTTCTGTTCGAAGCTGACGGTTTTCAGCGATCCGTCCGCCTGTTTCACCTTGTAGCTTTTCGTGACCGACCTGAACGGCAGGACCCTCCCGTCGAAGCGATAGCCACTGCCTTCCAGCGTCAGCCTGTAGCTGGTGAAGCCCTGCATCGTATTGACGGTGTTGGTGAAACCCAGGTCATTGTTGAAGCCGAAGCGCAGCACGGGCAGCCCCACTTGCGTGGCGCCATAGATGGCAAGGCCCGGCGCATTGATCTGCGCCTCATAATAAGTGAGCTGGCTTGGCGCCCAGGGCAGATGCGGATTGGCGAGCAGCATCGCCTTGCCGCTCGCCGAGCGGGACGGCGCAACAGCCCAGGCGTTCGATCCGCCCGCTTCGTTGATCGATGGATCGCTCAACACCTTCCGGTCGGATGCGATATAGCCGAAGTTCATCAGCCTTTGCGCATGACCGATGATGTCCACCCCGGTCAAGGGGAGCACGACCTTGACCTCCGGCGCGATCCTGTCGGGATGCGCGGCGGCATAGGCATTCACCCCGGCAGCGAAAGCGTCGAGGTTCTTCCGCATCTGCGGGGTCTGCTGCCTGAACCATGATTTCGACCGTTCGGGAACGTCGTTGGCGATCAGCCATTTATCCTGGCTCTCATATTTCGCCCCCCAATATTCCGCGGCCCGGGCGCGGCTTTCGCCATACATGCGCAGCAGCAGATTGCCGTGGCTTTGCGCCTGGGCATAGCCGAAACCGTAGAAGCCGCCTTCTTCCGTCCTGGCATAGATGTGCGGCACGCCGAAGCTGTCCCACAAAATCTCGCCCCCGCCCCATTTGGCCGAAGGGGCGGCGACGGAGGCAGTCATTGCGGAGGAAGCGGCCAGCGCCGCCAGCCAGATCGTCATGTGGCGCATCGCCATCATCTCCTGTCATCGCGGAAAATGCGCCGCCTCTGTGGGAAGGCGGCGCTTCATGGTCCTGTGGGTTAGAAGTTCAGTCCGACACGGGCATAATAGAACCCGCCGGTGAAGCCGATGGGCGAAGTGCCGGGATAGGCGCCCTGGCCCAGCGTGGCGCTGATCTGCCCGGTTTCGTCGGGATAGACGTTGAACAGGTTGTTCGCGCCGACGGCCAGGTTGACCAGCGGCGTGACCTGCCAGCCCAGTTCCATGTCCGTGATCCACTTCGCGCCATAGCTGCGGTCGTTCGGATAGGTCGTGACGCCGCCGCTGGTCACGCCGTTCTGCAACACCTGGAACTTCCCGAAGCGCGTCAGGCGGGAGGAGAGCGTGAAATCGCCCAGCGTCGCGAGATTGCTGATCGACAGCTTCGTGCGCGGCAGGTTGGTCGTCATATTGCTGCGCCGGGCGCGGTCGAACAGTTCGAAGCTGATCGTGCTGAGTTCCGGCGGGTTGTCGATGATGTCGGTGATCTTGGTCTTGTTGTAGTTGTAGCCAAGGTTCCACTGCATGGCGAGCGCATCGAACAGGTTGTGTTTGTATGAGGCGACGATGTCGATGCCGCGAGTCCGGGTGTCGATGGCATTGGTATAATATTGGGCCGACAGGGTATTGGCCTGCGATGCGGGAATACCGCTGGCGATCAGGATGTTGGAAACCGCCGTGCCGGTCAGCGTGCTGGTGATGGTGATGCGGTCGTCGACGTCGATCTGATAGGCGTCGATCGTCAGGTTGAAGTTCGGCAAGGGGGTCAGCACAACGCCGCCCGATATGTTGAACGACTTTTCGGGCTTCAGCGGCTTGGCGCCCAGCGCGACCGCCGCCGGATCGTCCACCGCCAGCGTCTTGATCTGAAGCAGGACGTTGTTCACGCCATTGACGGTGCGGAACTGGTTGGTAGTCTGGGTATAGATCTGCTGCGCCACCGCCGGCGCGCGGAAGCCGGTATTCGCCGCTGCGCGCAGGGCGATCCACGGTGCGATGGCATAACGGCCGTTCACCTTCCAGATCAGCGTATTGCCGCTGCCGTCGTCATAATGCTCGAACCGGGCAGCCGCGCCGATGGTGATGTCCTTGCTGGGGTCCCAGGCGACATCGCCATAGACGGCATAGTTGTCGCGCGACATATAGGCGGCGTCGCTGGGCTGGAAGCCGGCGGAACTCTGCGCGCCGGGCGTCATGCCCGATGAGATGAAGGTGCCGACCGCATAGCTTGCCGGATCGCCCGCGAAGGTCTGGTAGCGCTCGTGCCGCTGCTGCGCGCCGGCCGACACCTGGAGGTTGCCGCCGCCGACGTCGAAGCCGCGCGTCAGGTCGAGCGAGGTGACGAACTCCGACGACTTCAGCGTGCCGATGTAGAATTCGGTGGGGCTGAGCGCGCCCAGCGTGGGATTGACCGTGCCTTCGGAAGACTGGCGGGCGCGGTTGCGGCCGTAGCCGGTGGAAAAGTCCCAGTCCCATCCGGACAGTTCACCCTTGGCGCCGACGGTGAATTCGAAATCCTCCTCGTCGATCATGACGTGCGGGCGATAGCCATTGGGGTAGATCGCCATCACATTGTTGACGTCCTTGGGATAGCGGTAGGAATACCACAGGTCCGACCGCCGCTGGCTGTAGGTGCCGAAAGCATAGAGCTGGACGCCGCCAAGGTCGTAGCCGGCGTTGAGCGCGGTATTGATGCTGCGGGAGGGCATGACGCCGAAGCTGGTGGTCACGATCCGCTCCTTGCCCACGGCTGCGGCATCGCGCGGGTCGAGCTGGCCGCCGATCAGCGGATAGAGGCAGGTGGTCGTCGCCGTCACCGAACAGTCGGCCAGCGGCAGCGCCCGGTTCGACATCTCCTGCTTCTTGAGGTTGAGGGAGAGGTTGGCGAAGCCGTTGTCGCCCAGCTTCATGCCGAAGTTCAGGTCCGCCTGGTACAGTTCGCCGTCGGAACGGTCGAAATTCTGGCCGGCGGTGACGTTGGCGGAACCGCCCTTGGCGTCATCCTTCAGGATGATGTTGATGACGCCCGCAATGGCGTCGGAGCCATATTGCGCCGCCGCGCCGTCGCGCAGCACCTCGATATGATCGACGGCGGAGGTCGGGATCATGTCGAGGTCCGAAGGGACCGATCCGTTGTAGAGGGTGGATACCGCGTTGATGAGCGAGGTCTTGTGGCGGCGCTTGCCGTTGACGAGGATCAGCGCCTGATCGGGATTGAGACCGCGCAGACCGCCGGTCGCGATGACCGTGGACGTCGCGCCTCCGGCCCGCACCGGCAGGTTGAAGGATGGCACCAGCGTGTTCAGCGCCTGGAAGACGCCGGCCTTGCCCGTCCGCGTCAGGTCCGCGCCGGAAATGACGTCGATCGGCGTCGGGCTGTCGGTGACGGTGCGCGCCTGCCCGCGCGATCCGGTGACGACGATGGCGGGACCGTCGGGTTCTTCGGTGCTCGTGGCGCCGGCTTGAGGGGCAGGGCCTGCGCCGGCCGACTGAACGGCGAAGGGCAGGGCGGTGACGCCCAGGCTGGCGACCTCTACCGCGCGTGTCTTCTGCGCCCGGGCGCTCAGCGCCAGCGCCATGACATTGTTGTTCGACAATGTGATCTTCAGACCCGACCCCGCGATCAGCCGCTGGAGCGCGACGTCGGGCGCCATGTTGCCATTCACCGACTGGGCGTGCAGCCCGGCAACCTGATCATAGGGAAAGAGAAGCTGGATGCCCGACTGCTTGGCAAAGAGCGTCAGCGCGGTCTGCATCGATTGGGCCGGGATCTTGAACTGCGTCGGTTCGGCGGCGGCCGCCGACTGCGCGCTCCATGCAATGAGCGCCGCCGTTGCGCACAACGACAGGTTCCGAAAATTCTGCGTCATCGTACCCCCTGTGAAAATTTGCATTGTCAGTGGTGGATACGGAGGCCGATCGCGTTTCTGCTAACGACGCTTGAAAATATCTCATTTTCGTGACGTCGAGGCTCATTCTATCGAATGAAGACCGCTGCGCCGCCAAAGAGACGAAAGCGTAGGGAGGTATCGACAGGAACAGGGGACAAGCGTGGACGTGGAATCGATCAGGGCGAGGCTGGATTGGTTCAAGCAGGCCATCCTGCCGCATGAGGGCGCCTTGCGTTCGCGGCTGCGCAGGGTCGTATCGCGCAGCCACGATGTCGACGATCTTGTCGCGGAATGCATGACCCGCGCCTATGCGAGCGGCGACATCCACCGCGCGCATAGCGGAAAGGCCTTTCTGTTCCAGATCGCGCGCAACCTTCTGATCGACGAGGCCAGGCGGGAAAAGATCGTCTCGCTCGAACTGGTGGCCGAACTCGACGTGCTGCAGGCCGACAATTCGACGGAGGAAGCGCTGCAGGCGCGTGACGAACTGCGTCATCTGCAGGCCATTCTGGACACGCTGCCGCCGCAATGCCGCCGGGCCTTCATCCTGCGCCGCGTGCACGGGAAATCGGTCAAGGACATAGCAGAGGAAATGGAGCTATCCGTCTTTACCGTAGACAAGCATTTGACGCGGGCGGCCGTGAAGATAATGCAGGCTATCGGGCAGTTTGAGGGTTCTGGATTTGGCTGGTCGCTACAGAAGCGCGGAGGACATGCAGGCGATCGAGGCCGAAGCGGCTCGTCTGTACCTTAAGGCGCGGGCAAGCGACGCCGCGGAAGACTGGGACCAGGCCTATGCGTGGGTGGCGCAGGATCCCGCTCACGGCTTCGCCTTCGCCAAGGCGGAGGCGGGCTGGGAACTGACCGGCCGGTTGCAGGAGCTGCCTGTCGGCGGGGACGATCAACCGGCCCCCGTCCCATCGGTTTCTGGCGCCGAGGACGCCGCCGTCCCGCTGATCGGGCGGCGGGGCCTGCTCGTCGGCCTTGCCGCTGCCGCCGCATCGATAGGGGTGGCGGCGACAGTGACGCTCAGGTTGCTGGGTGCGGTCGACCGCTATCGCACGGCGCTGGGCGAGACCCGCACGGTCAAGCTGGCGGACGGATCGCTGGTTCACCTCAATACCAACAGCTCGGTCGAGGTCGCCCTGCGGGACGACATCCGGTCGATCAAATTGCTGAAGGGGGAGGCGCGCTTCGATGTCGCCCACGACGCCAGGCGGCCTTTCATCGTCAATGCCGACGGCACGCTGGTCCGTGCGGTGGGAACCATGTTCAACGTGCGCCTGCGTCCCGACGTCACCGAATTGACGGTGATCGAGGGCATGGTGGCGGTGCGCAACGGAGGCTCCGCCGTCCGCAGGATCGGCAGCGGACGCAGCGCCGCCGTGCGCAGCGGCAGCATTGCCGTCACCCATCTCGAGCCGGCCAAGATGAAGCAGCGGATCGCCTGGCAGGAAGGCATGGTCGAATTCGATGGCGATACGCTGGCGCAGGCGGTGGAGGAGTTCAACCGCTACCGCTCCAACCCCATGGTGATTGGCGATCCCGCCATTGCCAGCCTGCGGATCGGCGGCGCCTTCCGGCTGGACCGGTCGCAGGATTTCGTCCAGGCGCTGGAGAGCGGCTTCGGCGTGCGCGCCGTCCCCGGCAGCGACAGTTCGATTATATTGGTGTCCGCCGAATAGCATTAGCAGAAGGCGGCGGGCCGTCCGTATCAGCAGGGATGGAACATGTTTCGTCTCTCCAGCCGGCCAGCCTGTCCAGGCAGGACCGCCTGCGCTCCATCCTGGGCGGGTCGATCGGCAATCTGATCGAATGGTATGACTGGTACGTCTATTCTGCCTTCACCCTCTATTTCGCCCCCGTCTTCTTTCCTTCGGACGACAGCACCGCGCAACTGCTGAACGCGGCGGCGATCTTTGCCGTGGGCTTTCTGATGCGCCCCATCGGCGCCTGGATCATGGGCATCTATGCCGACCGAAGGGGCCGGAAGGCAGGTCTGACCCTGTCGGTCATGCTGATGGCGGGCGGTTCGCTGATGATCGCGGCGATCCCCGGCTATGCGTCGATCGGCGTGATGGCGCCGCTGCTGCTGCTGTTCGCGCGCCTGATGCAGGGGCTGTCGATCGGCGGAGAATATGGCGCCAGCGCGACCTATCTTTCCGAAATGGCGCAGCAGCGGCAGCGCGGCTTCTTCTCCAGCTTCCAATATGTGACGCTGATCGCGGGGCAGTTGCTGGCCCTGTGCGTGCTGTTGCTGCTCCAGCTTGCCCTGACGGAACATCAGCTCGAAAGCTGGGGCTGGCGCGTGCCCTTCGTCATTGGCGGGCTGATGGCGGTGGGCGTCTATCGCCTGCGCCGGGGCCTCAGGGAAACCGAGGCGTTCGAGCAGAGCGCGGCGGTGGAGGAGCAGCCGCGATCGAGCGGATGGAACCTCATTCGCCGCCATCCCCGCGAAGTGCTGCTGGTGATGGCGCTGACGGCGGGCGGTACGCTCGCCTTCTACGCCTACAGCACCTATATGCAGAAGTTCCTGGTGAACAGCGCCGGCTTCGGCCGGCAGACGGCGACCGCCATCATGGCCTCGGCCCTGTTCATCTACATGCTGCTGCAACCCATGGCCGGATGGCTTTCCGACCGGATCGGGCGAAAGCCTTTGCTGATCGGCTTCGGGGCGGGCGGCGTGCTGTTCACCACGATGATCTTCACGACGCTGGAAACGGTGACCTCCTCTTTCAGCGCCTTCCTGCTGGTGCTGGCGGGACTGGTCATCGTCACCGGCTATACCTCGATCAACGCGATCGTGAAGGCGGAACTGTTCCCGGCCAATATCCGCGCACTGGGCGTCGCGCTGCCCTATGCGCTGGCGAACACATTGTTCGGCGGCACGGCCGAATATGCCGCGCTCTGGCTGAAACATGCCGGAATGGAGGGCGGCTTCTACTGGTATGTCACCGCCATGATCGGGGTCTCGCTGATCGTCTATCTGCGCATGCCCGATACCCGCAACACCAGCCGCATCTAGCTGTGGAAAGAAGGGGGAGCCCCATGAAGACCAAGATCCCGTCCCTGTGCCATATCCTGCCGGCGATGCTGCTCTGCCAGCCCGCCGTCGCCCAAGACGCGGCGCCGGCGGAACCGCCGTTCACCTCCGTCCAGACCGCCGATTTCGCCATTGCCGGTTCGCTGTCCAACAGTTGGGCGGATTTCGACAATGACGGCGATCTCGACCTGGCCGTATCGTTGAAGGGCGGCGACATCCGTCTATACCGCAACGACAAAGGCCGCTTCGTGAATGTCGGACCGGAATTGGGCCTGCCGACCTCCGGCCCGGAAATGCGGGGCGTCGCATGGGGCGATTATGATGGCGACGGGTGGATCGACCTGCTGGGCGGGGCCACCATGCCGGGCGATCTGAGCCTTGTCTTCCACAATGAGGGCGGGCGGAAATTCACCAATGTCGCCCCGGAACTGGGCCTTACCATCCCCAACCGTTCAGCGCGTCAGACGAGCTGGGTCGATTATGACAATGACGGCGACCTCGACGTCTATGCGGCCAACCGCATCGGTCCCAACAGCCTGTTCCGCAACGATGGCGGCAGGTTCGTGCAGGTTTCGCAGGGTGCGGGCATATCCGACCCGCGGCCGACGGTGGGCGCCTGCTGGTTCGACTATGATCGCGACGGTTTTCTCGACGTCTTCCTCGCCAACCAGTCGGGCGCGGCGGACGCGCTCTGGCGCAACAATGGCGACGGCAGCTTCACCGACGTCGCCCCGCAACTGGGCATGGACAATCCGGGCCGGTCGAAGGAGGAAGGCGGGGTCGGCTGCGCCGTCGGCGACTATGACAATGACGGCTTTCTCGACCTGTTCGTGCCCAATTACGGCATCAATACGCTCTATCATTATAATGGCGATGGCAGCTTCACCAATGTCGCGAAGGAATTGGGTGTCGCCATCGACAATCACGCCGTCGGCGCCGCCTGGGGCGACTATGACAATGACGGCTTCATCGACCTTTATGTCACGTCCTACCACGGCCCGCGCGATCAGCAGCAGCCTAGGGACAGCCTGTTCCACAATGAAGGCGGCAGGGGCTTCCGCCAGGTCCTGACAGAAAAGTCCAGGCTGAACGTCGGGGACCATGGGGTGCAGTGGGTCGATTATGACCGGGATGGAGCGCTCGATCTCTCTGTCATGCGCGGCTATACCAGCCAGGGTGGACATTTCCTGTTCCACAATGATCTGGATCGCGCGGCGGCCAAGCGCAGCCTGTCCGTCACGCTACTCGACGCGAAGGGGCGCTTTACCCGCATGGGGGCGGAAGTGCGCCTGTATGACAAGGCGGGCAAGATCCTCGCCACGCGCCAGCTTTCGACCGGCGACGGCTATAATTCGGAAAATGCGGCGCCCCTGCATTTCGGCCTGAAGTCGATGGAAGCAGTGAAGGTGGAAGTCAGCTGGATGGCTCGCGACGGGCGCAAGGTCCAGACGCTGCGTAACGTAAATCCGGCGCGCTATCTGGGCAAATCTCTCGTGATCAGGGAACGGTAGCGCATGACCGTTCCGGAAGGGCGATGGGGCGTCACCTGTCGCCCTTCCGCGGCGACGCCTGTCGGCTGAAACCGGCGCGTCCGGCAGAAGTCAGGATCGAATCGTTCTGCGGGGCATGGGCGCGGCTGCACAGCACGTCGCGATAATGGCGCTCAAGCGGATTATTGCGGGTAAGCCCCGGATTGCCGGTGGCCTCCACCGCCAGCGCGACGGCATCGATGGCGTTGCCGGTGATGAGATATTTGAGGAGTTGCGCGTCCGACGCGGAAGGCGGCGACCCTTCGTCGGTACGGCGGATCAGGTCCTGCAGCAATATCCTGTTGTTCAGCAGAAGCGCGTCCATGCGGCCCAGCAGTTCCTGATAACGATAAAGGGAGGATAGGGGTGCCCCCAGATTTGTCGGTATACGGCTGCTCGCAAATTCCGCGAACCAGTTGCGCCCTTGTTGCGCCACCGCGTCGTAGAGGCTGCCGAGCAGGCCGACCATCCATGCGAGCTGGAGCGAATTATCCTCGTTCCATTCCTCCGGCCGCCGCAAGTCGACGGCGTGGTCGAACGGAATCGCCACATCGGTCAGGATGACGTCGTGGCTGCCGCTTGCGCGCATCCCCGCATGATTCCAGGTTTCCTCTATGCGTATGCCCGGGCTGCCTGCCGGCACAAGGAAGTAGCCGACAAGCGGATCGTCCCCCTCGGTACGGCCCCAGACGATCATGTAGCTCAGGATCGGGCTTCCGGTGGAGAAGAGCTTGTGACCGGAAATCCGCCAGCCTTCCCCGTCGCGCTTCCCCGTGGTGGCCGGCAGGCCGCCACGCGTGGGCGTGCCCAGTTCCGGCTCAACACGCAATGCATTGGAAAGCGCCCCCCGCGATACTGCTTCGGCCTCGACACGGCGGCGCAGATGTGCGGGCCAGCGGTCCTTGCCGCGCACACCGGCGTGGGTCAGATACTGCATGATGAGGACCAGCGCCGTTGAGGGGTCCCCCTTCGCAATCTCCAGCACGACTCGGCTGGTCTCCGCAAGGTCCGCGCCCCGGCCACCTCTTTCGGGCGCAATCGTCAGCGCCAATAATCCATGCTCATGCAAGGCGGCGAAATTTGCAAAGGGAAAGGAAGCGTCGCGATCATGATCGGCGGCGGTTGCAGCGAAACGCTCGCGCAAAATGGCCAAAACTTCGTCCGGGACAGGAGTGGGCCGCAAGTCGGATGCTGTCGCCATTATTTCCCCAGCGCTATATCAAAAAAGGACCGATTGCCGATGGCTGATCGACGTCTTTCCTCGCCGCTTCCGTCCGCTGCCGGAACTCGACAACATCTCCGATCAGGCGAGCGATCAACCCTGTCGAGCCACCATGAAAGCCAATGGACGCAACAAAAGGGCGCGTCAATTTTATAACATAAATCCCAATATCGCATTTTCTCATTGGGGCAGGCGCCTGATGTTCCCCACCGGCTTCTCCTCCAGCCATAATCGGAATCCCGATGAAGTGTCGGCCTGAAGTCGGTCGCCCCCGGTGAGCCATTAAATTCTCGAGTTCATGCTTGAGAAAAATTCAGATGTGAGCGCGGGCAGCCAGGTATATTCCCTATGCCGATCCTTGAACCTGCCATGCCGACATCGGCCTTGGAGGCAGGAACATCTTGGCTGGAGCAAGCGAGCATGTTCATCGCAACTTCTATCGCGATTTCAAAATGACGACCCATCCTCATCCTGTATCGCCCGCCCGAGCGCCGGGCCGGCCGCAAGGCATTCATGAGCAACTTGCGCGGCAGGCCGTGCTGGAACACGGACCCTTCGGCAAGAGTCGCCGTGCCGGGGAACTGACATGTCCTTGATCATCGCCAGCCAGTTGGAACCCGATTTCAACCGCAGCCTTGGCCTGCACCCGTCCGCCCCGACCCTGATCGACGTGGCGGAGGATGAGCCGTGGACCGCCGCGAACGAGGCGGACATATTGCTGGTGCGGCCGTCCCTTGCCTGGCGGCGATCCACACAGGAGGCCCGGCCGAAAATATGGCCGGGGCGGCTCAAATGGGTCTATAGCGCCTCGGCTGGGGTGGATTTCTACCCCGGCTGGCTGCTGGACGCCCCGCTCGTCACCTGCGGTCGCGGCGTCGCGTCGGAGGAGATCGCGGACTATGTGATCGCCGCCATTTATGCCCATGCCAAGAATCTGGAGGCGGCGACCGCCCGTTCGCGCGATCAGTGGGTTCCTCGCCCGCTGGGCCGCGTATCCGGGACGACCATCGGCATCGTCGGGCTGGGCGCGATCGGCGCAGCGGTGGCGCGGCGCGGCCTGGCGCTGGGCGCGCAGGTCATCGGCCTGCGGCGAAGCGGCGCGCAATCGGGCATCAGCGGCGTGCAGCATGTCCGCGACCTGGAAACGCTGGCGGCGGAGGCGGATCATATCGTCATCGCCGTGCCCGGAACGCCGGAGACCCGCCACCTCTTCAACGAAGCCCTGTTCGCCCGGATCAAGCCCGGCGCGCATCTCATCAACATAGCGCGGGGCTCGGTGATCGATCAGGAGGCGCTTATCGATGCGCTGGACAGCGAGCGGCTGGGTTTCGCAACGCTGGACGTCACCGATCCGGAGCCGCTGCCCGAGGGGCATGCACTCTACACCCATCCGCGCGTACGGCTGACGCCGCATATCTCCAGCAACTACAGCCTGATCCGCCACCGCTTGCTGGAGAAGGTGAACGACGATCTGTCCCGCTTCATCCGCGGCGAAAAGCCCAGCGACATCGTCGACCCGGCACGTGGCTATTAGGAAGGAGCCGCATCAGGACCGATCCGGAGCGATGCCGTCGAACATGTCATCATCGTCATGCTGAACCTGTTTCGGCATGGCGGTTCGGCGGCGGCAATGGCCGGCGACAATTTGCCGTCCGGCGCGCCAAGGCGATTTCCAGGCAATGACTGGGCAATCCATAACGACAACGACAGGCCGAAAGCTGCGATCCGGTCAATCGGATCCGAAACCGCGCTACAGCGTCTGCACCGTTTCCCGCGCCAATTCGGCCAGCCGATGCGCCGCCTTGTCCAGTTTTTCCCCAGCGCGCAGGATCGCGGCGACGCGCGGGAGTTGCGGCAGGCCGTCATGCTCCAGCACCCGGTCGTTCTCCAGGAACAGATGCGTGCGGCAGGTAATGCCCAGGCCAGCCCCCACCGCCGCCTTCAGCGTCGCCAGATTGGGCGTCTCCACCGCGATCCGCCATTGCAGCCCGCTATCCTCCAGCGCCCGGATCGCCGCCTCCCGGAAACGGCAAGGTTCCTCCAGTACGGCGAGCGGGATCACCTCCCGCTCTGCCAGCGCGGCCTCGCCATACCAGCTCATCGGCGCGACCGTCACCGCATGCGGATCGTTGGGCGCGGCGAAACCCAGCAGGATGTCCAGCTCGCGCCGGTCGAGCAATGTCTGCAACTCCGCCGTGCCGGCAACCCGCGCATAGATCTGCGCATCGGGATGCAGTTCGGAAAAGCGCGACAGCAGTCCGCTGAGCAGGCTGTCCGCGAAATCCTGCACCATGCCGATGCGCGCCGGGCCGGCGAAACGGCCTGCGCTGACCGCCGCGACCGCCTCGTCATGCAGCATCAGCACCCGCCGCGCATAATCGAGCAGCACTTCCCCCGCAGAGGTCAGGTTCAGCCGCCGGCCTTCCCGCAGGAACAGGGTCTGCTGCACCAGTTCCTCCAGCCGCTTGATCTGGAGGCTGAGCGCGGACTGGGTCACGAACACCTGCTCCGACGCGTTCAGCATAGACCCCGTGTCCACGATGGCGACGAAGCTGCGGAGCAGATTGGTAGGCAGATTGACCGGCATGAAAACCTCATTGCAAGGGAAGCACAGCCGATCCGAAGCCGGGAACGGAGTCGCAGCCTTATCGCGAAGACTTATATATCAATCAAAATAGTAGAGATTTAAAGAGGGCATAAAAATCTTGGGTACAACGATCCGGACGCGCAAACCCGCCATTTTCTGCGGCCGGACGCGTCCGATTCAGGCTCAACCGGTTCGAATGAGCGCTGCTCATAGGTCGGCCAATTAAAACTTAATTGAAACAGTAGAGAATTCATGTTGGGCTTTCCCTCACCTATCGAGAGGGCGAGTTGATGACGGTTTTGACGGCGGACAGGCGCGGCCATGCGCATGGCGGGGTACAGAAATTTTCCCTGGCGCGCTTCGGCGGACGCTGGCTTTCGCCTGTCCTCTTGCTGCTGCTGTGGGAATTGGGGTCGCGCAGCGGCCTGATTCCCGAACGCACGCTGGCCGCGCCCTCGGCCGTCATCGGGACGCTGGTGGAGATGCTGCTGTCGGGCGAATTGCCCTCGAACCTGCTGGTGTCCTTCGCCCGAGTCGCCGTCGGCCTGCTGATCGGGGTGGGGCTTGGCCTCGCCCTCGGTCTGGTCGCCGGACTGTCCCGTACCGGAGAGCTGGCGGTCGACCCGCTGATGCAGATCAAGCGGACCATTCCCGTGCTGGCGCTCACGCCGCTTTTCATCGTCTGGTTCGGGATCGGGGAAACGCCCAAGATCGCGCTCATCGCCTTCGCGGCGGTCTTTCCGGTCTATCTCAACCTCTACAGCGGCATCCGCGGCGTCGACCTGCGCCTGCTGGATGCGGCGAAAAGCTTCGGTCTCAGCCGTTGGGAGCAGATCTGGCACGTCGTCCTGCCCTCCGCCTTGCCTTCGTTGCTGGTCGGGCTGCGCTACGCCCTGTCCGTGGCCATATTGGTGCTGGTCGTGGCGGAGCAGATCAACGCTTCGGCGGGGCTCGGCTATCTCATCAACAATGCCCGCGATTTCATGCGGACCGACATCATCGTCGTCTGCCTCATGGTCTATGCCATTCTCGGCCTTGGCGCCGACTGGCTGGTCCGCACCGTCGAAGCCCGCGCCCTGATCTGGCGCCCCAGCATAGTGGAGCAATAAGCATGGACGCCCGTCTCGGATTCACCGCCCTGCAAAGCGCCGCCGGCCACAGCGATATTCCGCATCCCGAACCGGTGGTGAGGCTGCGCGATTTCACCCGACGCTTCGGCCCCAACACGATCATCGACGGCCTGGACCTCGACATCGCGCCCGGCGAGTTCATCGCGCTGCTGGGTCGTTCGGGTTCGGGCAAGACCACCCTGCTGCGGACCCTCGCCGGGCTGGACGAGGTGCGGGGTCAGGATGTGGAAGTCCCCGATTCCCGCGCCGTGGTGTTCCAGGATGCGCGGCTGCTGCCCTGGAAGCCGGTATGGAAGAATGTCGCCCTGGGCCTCAAGGGCGACCGGGTGCGCGACCGCAGCGAAGCCGCGCTCAAGGAGGTCGGCCTTGGCCATCGGCTCGACGCCTGGCCGCTGACGCTCTCCGGCGGGGAGGCGCAGCGCGTCGCGCTCGCCCGCGCTCTGGTGCGCGAACCCAAGCTGCTGCTGCTCGACGAGCCCTTCGCCGCCCTCGACGCGCTGACCCGTTATCGCATGCACGACCTCGTCCTGTCGCTCTGGCGCGCGCACCGGCCCGCCGTGCTGATCGTGACCCATGACGTGGAGGAGGCGATCGCGCTGGCCGACCGGGTGCTGGTGCTCGACAAGGGACGCATCGTCGCGCAGGAGCGGATCACGGTTCCGCGCGGCGAACGCTCCGCCATTTCCGGGCGGCTGCGCGAAAAACTGCTCTCCTATCTCGGGGGCGAGGATCATGGCGAGGGCGTCGTTCCTTTCGCGCCCATTGCCGAGGCAGCCGAATGAACGCTGTCTCGACCCTGCAACGACCCGTCGAGGGCGCTGCGGATATCGGCCGCCTGCGCGGCTTCGTCACCGCCTTTGCCGACCTGCTGGCGGCGACCCGCGATGAAGGGGCGATATTGGAAAGCGGACGCGCCCTGCTGAGCCGCCTGATCGCCAGGGACGACTGGCTGCCGGAGCAATTCACCCGCCCGCATCCCGACCGCTATCAGCAATATCTGCTCCATTGCGACAGCCGGGAACGGTTCAGCGTCGTCAGCTTCGTCTGGGGGCCGGGCCAGTCGACCCCCATCCATGATCATACCGTCTGGGGCCTGGTCGGCGTGCTGCGCGGCGTGGAAAAGGTCGAGCGCTTCCGTCAGTCGCCCGATGGCCGGCTGATCCCGCACGGCGAACAATTTCTGCGCGAGGGCGAAGTCGACGCCGTCTCCCCCCGCATCGGCGACATTCATCGCGTGACCAATGGCCTGCCCGACCGGCCGTCGATCAGCATCCATGTCTACGGCGCCAATATCGGCGCGGTCGAGCGGGCGACCTATGCCGCCGACGGCACGCCCAAGACCTTCATATCGGGTTACGCCAACGGCGTGATCCCCAACCTCTGGGACAGATCGAGAAACGCATGACCACCGATACGCTGGACCGTATTCAGACTGCCACGCCGCAGGATATTCGCCGCGCCCTGCTGGTGGGCAGCGAGATCGCCCTGATCGACGTGCGCGAGGAGCATGAATTCGCGCAGGGCCACCCCCTCTTCGCGGCCCAGATACCGCTGCGCCGTATCGACGAGGAAGCGCGCTGGCGCATCCCCCGGCTCGACACGCCGATCGTCGTCTATGACAATGGCGAAGGTCTGGCGCGCAAGGCGGCCGTGCGGTTCGAGGGGCTGGGCTATACCGACGTCCGCGAACTGGAAGGCGGCCTCACCGGCTGGCGCGAGGCGGGCTATGAGCTGTTCGAGGATGTGAACAGCTATTCCAAGGCCTTTGGCGAACTGGTCGAACATCGTCGCCATACGCCCTCGCTGGCAGCGGAGGAGGTGCAGGCGCTGATCCGGGAAAAGGCCGACATCGCGATCCTCGACGCCCGCCGCTACGACGAATATAACACGATGAGCATTCCGACCGGCACCAGCGTGCCCGGCGCCGAACTGGTGCTGCGCGCCCGGACCATCGCGCCCGATCCCGATACGACGATCATCGTCAACTGCGCCGGCCGGACGCGGTCGATCATCGGCACGCAGTCGCTGGTCAATGCGGGCCTGCCCAACCGCATCTTCGCGCTGCGCAACGGCACGATCGGCTGGACGCTGGCCGGGCAGGAGCTGGAGACCGGCCAGACCCGCGTCGCGCCGGAGGTGGACAATCGCTCGGCGGAGGAGGCCCGCGCCCATGCCCGCGATGTCGCTTATCGCGCCGGGGTGAAGCGTATAGGCTGGGACGAACTGGAGGAGCTGAAGGCGGACAAGGCCCGCACCCTCTATCTCTATGACGTGCGCCAGCCGCGCGAATATGAGGGCGGCCATCTCCCCGGCTTCCGCAACGCGCAGGGCGGCCAGTTGGTGCAGGAAACCGACCATAATGCCCCGGTGCGCGGCGCGCGCATCGTCGTCACCGACGACCTCGGTCCCCGCGCCGACATGACCGCCTCCTGGCTCGCGCAACTGGGGTGGGAGGTCTTCGTGCTCGACGTCGACTGGTCCGCCGTGACGCTGGAGAAGGGGCCGGATGGCGCGCCCGGCCCGCGGGGGCCGGAGGGCCGCTACAAACGCCCTTATGAAGGCACCGACAACAAGGCCGCCGCCATGCAGGCCTATCTCGACTGGGAATATGGCCTCGTCGCCCAATTGGAGCGCGACGGCACCCACGGCTTCTTCGTGATCTGATCGGGAAGGAAACGATCATGAGCGTCAAGTTCATCGGCTATATCGGCTTCAACAACAGCTCCGAAATCCAGTCGGCGGTGCGCAGCCGCGCGCTCGACAGGGATTATGTCGAAGCGGCGGCGAAGGCGCAGGAGGAGGGCGGCTTCGACCGCGTGCTGATCCCCTTCAGCTCCAACAGTCCGGAAAGCCAGATCGTCGCGGCCCATGCGGCGGCGATCACTTCGACGCTGGGCTTCCTGGTCGCGCACCGGCCCGGCTTCACCCAGCCCACCGTCGCGGCGCGCCAACTGGCGACGCTGGATCAATTGTCGGGCGGCCGCGTCGCCGTCCACATCATAACCGGCGGCGCCGACGAGGAAATGGCGCGGGACGGCGACACCAGAAGCGTGAAGGCGGAACGCTACGCCCGCACCGACGAATATCTGTCGATCCTGCGACAGGAATGGACGGCGGCCCAGCCCTTCGACCATCAGGGCAGGTTCTACGACGTCAAGCAGGCGTTCAGCGCCGTCAAGCCCGACAATCTGCCGGTCTTCTTCGGCGGCTCGTCGCCCGAGGCGATCGAGGTCGCGGGGCGCCATGCCGATGTCTATGCTCTTTGGGGCGAAACGCTGGAGGCGGTGCAGGACACCGTTCGGCAGGTGCGCCGCTCGGCGGTGCGCTATGGCCGCGATCCCGGCTTCTCCCTGTCGCTGCGCCCGGTGATCGCGGATACGGAGGAAGCGGCGTGGAAGCGCGCGGCAGAGATCGAGGAGCAGGTGCGTGAGAACCGCATTGCCGCCGGATTGCCGTTGACCGGCCACCGTCCGCCCAATGCGGGGTCGCTCCGCCTACTTGAAACCGCCAGCGCCAACCGGCGCGACAAGCGGCTATGGACCGGCATCGCCGCGCTGACCGGCGCATCGGGCAACAGCACGGGGCTGGTCGGCACGCCCGAGCAGGTGGCCGACGCCATGCTCGATTATTATGACATCGGCATCGACCATTTCCTGATCCGCGGCTTCGATCCGCTGGCGGATTCCATCCTCTATGGCCGGGAACTGCTCCCCGTCGTGCGGCGCAAGGTGGCCGAGCGCGAAAAGGCCGAACTGGCGCTGGCGGGCTGACATGGCGAAGAACAGGGGTGCGATCATCGCGGTGGCGCTGGTGGCGGTGGCGGGCTTCGGCCTTGCCGCCGCGAAATTCGGTGGCGGCGACGACAAGGTGCTGCGCGTCGCCAACCAGAAGGGGCAGGTCAAATCCATGATGATCGCCTCGGGCGTTCTCAAGGATGCGCCCTACACGGTCGAATGGTCGGAATTTCCCGCCGCCCAGCCCTTGCTGGAAGCGGTAGGGGGCGGCGCCGCGGACCTCGGCCTTGCCGCCGACGCGCCCTTCATCTTCGCCTATCAGAGCGGCAGCCCGGTCAAGGCGATAGGCATCCAGACGCCCTTCGCCCAGGCTGGCGAAGCGCTGGCCATATTGGTGAAGAACGGATCGCCCGCGCATTCGATACAGGATCTGATCGGCAAGTCGGTCGCCACGACGCGCGGATCGATCGGCCATCATTTGCTGCTCCAGGCGCTGGAGCGGGCGCATATCCCGGCGGATCGGGTGCGCGTCACCTTCCTGCCGCCCGGCGACGCCAAGGCCGCCTTCGACAGCGGGGCCATCGACGCCTGGTCCATTTGGACGCCCTATACCAATGTGGCGATCAAGGAAGGCGCGCGGGCCGTCGTCGATGCGAAGGATTATGGCCTGCCGGTCTATATCGACATCGCCCATGGCGATTCCATCGGCCCCAAGCGCGCCCTGCTCGCCGATTTCCTCCGGCGGGAGGCGAAGGCCGTCGAGTGGGCCCGCGCGCACCCGGACGAGTTCGCGCAGGTGCTGGCCAAGGAAACCGGACTGCCGCTCGACATCGCCCGCGCCAGTTTCGACCGCAACAACCGCGTGGCGCGGCCCATCGACGGCAAGATCGTCGCGCATGAGCAGGACATCACGCAGCGCTTCCAGAGAGCCGGTCTGACCGAGGGCAAGCGCCCGGTGGCCGACGCCTTCGACCGCAGCTTCGGCACCGGCGGATGAAGCTGAGCTTCGTCGCCGCCAAGCATATCTAAAATTCAGATTTACTCATGGATCGGCTAGCGAAGTCATTTCTCAATCATATCGATAGTAAATAGATGGTCCCCGGAAACCGGGGGATATATTCATGAACCTTGACCGCCTTTATCTGTGCTCGACCGCGCTTGCCGCGGTACTTCTGACGTCCGCGCCCTCGCTCGCGCAGACCGTTGCAACACCTGACAGCGCGGATGCCGAGGCGGCCGATTCGAGCGCCATCATCGTGACCGGCGTACGCGGCGCGCCCCGCACCGTGGCGGAAAGCCCCGCGCCTATCGATGTGGTCGGCGCGGAGAAGTTGCAGGCCACCGGCTCGGCCGAATTTGGCGAAGCGCTGTCCAAATTGCTGCCCTCGCTCAATTTCGGCGCGACCCATGCGGGCGTCTTCTCCATCGGGCGCCCCGTCACCAATCGCGGCCTGGCGCCCGCCTACACATTGGTGCTGGTCAACGGTAAACGGCGGCACAATGGCGCCTTCCTCAACAATTCGACCGCCGACACCTCGGGCGCGAACCCGGTCGACATCGACCTCATTCCCACCAGCGCGATCGACCGGATCGAGGTGCTGAAGGACAGCGCTGCCGCCCAATATGGCACGGACGCCATAGCCGGGGTCATCAATATCCAACTGGCGAAGAAGGAAGGGCTGAGCGGCGATTTCACCTATGGCACGCTCTACGACGCCAATGGCAGGCCGGACAGCTGGAAGGGCACGATCCGCTACGGCACGAAGATCGGGGAGGATGGCTTCCTGACCCTGAGCGGCGACATCCGCAAGCGCGGCGGCGCCTGGTGGAATCTGCCCGCGACCGACGCGAACATCTACGGCCTTCCCGCCAACCGCACGGTGGACCAGGTGGCGGCGACCAGCGGCCTCACCCGCGATCAGGTGCTGGCCAATGTCGCCGCCGCCAATGCCCGCAACGCCCAATGGAGCCGCGACGGCGCGCATAATGGCGACCCGCAGATCAAGGCGTTCAACCTCTCCTATAATGCCGAACTGCCGGTGACGGAGAATGTCACCCTCTACAGCTTCGGCACCTATGGCGAGCGCGACGCCCAGATCGGCAATAATTTCCGCCGCCCCAACAGCACCGCCAATTTCACCGCGCTTTTCCCGGACGGCTATTATCCGCTCAACAATATAGACGAGAACGACTTCCAGTTCGTCGGCGGTCTTCGGGGAACGCTCTGGGGCTGGGACTATGATGTCAGCTCCTCCTTCGGCCGCAACTACAGCCATCAATATTCGAAGCTGTCCGTTCGTCCTTCGCTGGGACCGACCAGTCCGACAAGCTGGCCCAATCTCGCCAATTTCGAGTTCCGGCAATGGAGCGATATTTAGGACCAGAACGACCAACAAAGTCTCAAGTGAATTAAAATAAATTGCCTTTTATCAGTATGTTAATTGAAGTATCATCCTTATCCGTGGGATTCTAAACGGATTTTGGAATTCATGCGTTTTGTTGGTAAAAATGTTGGTATCGCTCAAGGGATTTTGAGTTTCGCGCATCGATACAGGAGTTCTGTTCGGTGCTGACCGATGATGTCATCCAATCGCTTCTTCCAACCACAAGGCCGATAAAAAAATCGGACGGTGGAGGCCTCCATGTCTGTGTAGCACCTGACGGCCAAATTCAATGGCGGCTGGCATATCGATTTGATCATAAGCAGAAGACGGCTGCAGGTGGATCCTATCCTGCAGTCAGCATTCAACAGGCCCGTGCTTGGCGCGATCATTTGAAAAATTTTATCAGCGAGGGCAAAGACCCTGCCGAGCTCAAGCGCAATCAGAAATATGAGGATGAGGCTGCTCGCATCACTTTTTTCGAGTTGGCTCAAGAATGGCTCGAAATTAAGCGTAAAGAATGGTCGCCGCGTCACTCGCTGCGCGTCGAAGGAAGGTTAAAGCGAGATATCTTTCCATATCTTGGAAGAATTCCTGCGCGTGCAATCTTGCCTCGAATGGTTCTTGAGATCTTAAAACGTGTTGAAGAACGCGACGCAAGCGAAGTTGCGCGACGACTCCGGAGTTATTGTAGTGACATTTTTAAGTACGGTATCCCCGATGGGAGGGTGATAACCGATCCATGTCGTGATCTGGCACTCGCGCTGCGTAAGCGGGTGGTGAAACACAGGGGAAAAATTCCCCTTAACGAGCTTCCGCGGTTTTATGTAGCGCTCAACGCAGACACAGGATCCCGCCTAAGCCATCTAGCGCTCCGTTGGACCATCCTAACGATGGTTCGGACACAGGAAACGCGATTTGCGCAATGGCACGAGTTTGAGGGGCTCGGAGGTACCGAGCCGATATGGAGGATCCCGCCAGAACGCATGAAAATGCGGCAAGAACATCTCGTTCCACTTCCCCCTCAAGCTATCGCGTTGCTCCGTGAAATCAGGGAACTCAATGTCTACGGAAGACACGGGAATGAGCGATTTGGACGATATCTGTTCCCTGTCCTGGGCAACGAAGACGATATAATTAGCTGTAACCGTATGATGGTAGTCATGAAGCGAATTAATATCTCGCCCGGCTCGACGGTCCACGGATTTCGCTCGGTAGCAAGTACGGTTCTGAACGAAGCCGGGATATTTCTGCCATGTCTGTCGTCAGAACATTTGGCGCAGATCGCGGCGTAGATTAGCGGAGCGCGGGCCTCGTCCTGGGGTTGATATTAAGCGGCGAGCTTGCGGTGCTGCAAGCGTCGGTGTTCGATGGTCTT
>NZ_LXYF01000042.1:0-67136 GCF_002894065.1 Sphingobium sp. SA916 | reverse complement strand
GGACAGGCGCAGCGCCAGTGGCAGGGCGGCGAGATGCGGCAGCAGCGGCCGGAACGGCCGGCGCAGGTCGCCCAGCCGCAATGGCGCGGCAATGAGGCGCGGCCCGACCAGCGCGGCCCCGCGACGGTCACCCGCTGGAACCGCGACCAGCAGCGCTTCGAGACCACCCCCCGTGGTGGCGACAGGGGCGGCGGCAACTGGGGCGGAAACGACCGCGATCGGCAGAACTGGCAGGACAATCGGCGCGACAATGACGGCCGGGACTGGAACCGGAACGACCGGAACCGCAACGACCGGGATCGGGGCGGCTGGGATCGGCGCGACGACCGCAACGACCGCCGCTGGAACGATGACGACCGGCGTTGGAATGGCGGCAATCCGGGCTGGAACAACGGACGGCGCTTCGACGACCGCACCCGGTGGCAAGGACAGAGGCGCTGGGACAATGGCTGGCGCAACGACCGGCGCTATGACTGGTACAGCTATCGTTCCCGCTATGGCGACCGCTACCGGATCGGCCGCTATTATGCGCCGCGCGGCTGGAACTACGGCTATTCGCGCTTTTCCATCGGGATCTTCCTGAACAGCCTGCTCTATTCGAACAGCTACTGGATCGACGATCCCTATTCCTACCGCCTGCCGCCGGCCTACGGCTCGCTGCGCTGGATTCGCTATTATGACGACGCGCTGCTGGTCGACATACGCGACGGCTATGTGGTCGACGTGATCCACGATTTCTTCTGGTGATGCCGGAAGACATGCGCTCCTGAACTGGCCTTCAGGACATACTGGACCTGGGACGGCGACGTTCCAGGTCCTTTTCATTTGCGCAGGGGCGCGGGCCGGTGGCAGGAGAGCGGCATGAGCGAGATTGTTGACGATGGCGGTGTCGCCTCCACGGCGCGGGCGCGGATCGGGGAGTCGGTGCGGGCGCGGCTGGAGCGCAATCCGATGGTCAGCCGGATCGATACGCCGCAGCTTGAGATCTATGGCCGGCAGGAATTTCTGAGCGCGGAGGAATGTGCGGGCCTGCGGGAGCTGATCGATGCGGGGGCGCAGCCCTCCACCCTGTTTTCCGGCAGCGCCAATGCCGATTACCGCACCAGCGCGAGCTGCAACCTCAGCCCCTGGAGCCCGCTGGTCGGGGGGATCAGCGACCGCATCTGCGCGCTGATGGGCCTGGCGGCGGAGCATGGCGAGACGCTGCAGGGGCAGCGATACCAGCCGGGCCAGGAATATAAGGCGCATTGCGACTATTTTCCGGTGACGGCCAGTTACTGGCCGGCCATGCTGAAGACCGGGGGACAGCGGAGCTGGACGGCGATGATCTACCTCTCCCCGGTGGAAGCGGGCGGGGAGACGCATTTCCCGCATTGCGGGTTCATGGTCCCGCCCGTCGAGGGCATGCTGCTGATGTGGAACAATATGGAGCGGGACGGATCGCCCAACCGATCCAGCCTGCACGCCGCGCGCCCGGTGGAGCGGGGCACCAAATATGTCGTCACCAAATGGTTTCGCGAGCGGCCCTGGACGCCCTGATCCCCGGACCGCCGGCCCCGGCGGCCCCTGATACAAAATGCGACATAAATGACTGATTCCTGACCGTTTCATTCCCGGCATGTTCAGGTGGCGGGGCGCATATCCGTCTTCGTGGTCGGCGGAACCGGTCGGGCCGGGGAAAGTTCTCCCCTCCCCCACCGCACTTCAGCCGCCAGGCAATGGGAGAAGACCTATGCGTAAATTGATCATCTTGGGCCTGATGGCCGCTACCGTCATGCCGGGGGCCGCCATGGCCCAGTCCCGCGCGGAGGTGCGCGACAGCGCCCGCGAACTGCGCCACGAACAGCGCGACCTGCGCGATGCGCAGCGCTACGGCAACCGGCGCGACGTCCGCGAGGAGCGCCGGGACGTGCGCGAAGCCCGGCAGGAATTGCGCGAGGACTGGCGCGATTACCGCAGGTCGCACCGCGACGTCTATCGCGGCGGCAACTGGCGGGCCCCCTTCCGCTACAATCGCTGGGAAGTCGGCGCGCGGCTTCAGCCCAACTATTATAATTCGCGCTACTATATTTCCGACCCCTATCGCTATCGCCTGCCCCGCGCCGGCGCGAACCTGCGGTGGGTGAGGCATTATAACGACGTGCTGCTGGTCAATGTGCGGACCGGCCGGGTGATGGAAGTGCATCGCGGCTTCTTCTGGTAAGAGCCGCCAGGCGTGAAAAACGAAACGGCCCCCGGAAGATCCGAGGGGCCGTTTCCTTTTGCGCTATGGCGCTTCCGGTCCGTTTACCCCCCTTGGCCGCGCCGCTCGTTTCCGGGCGGGCGCGGCCGATGGCGCGCGCTGGGCGCACCATCAGTCCGAAAGGGGGTGGACCATATGCCGAAACGCCCCGCGCCCCGTTATGTTCCGCCGTGCGCCGCTCAGGCGGCCAGGGCCTCCGCAATCAGGCGGCGGCTGTTTTCGATGCCGTAGAGCGCGATGAAGCTGCCCATCCGGGGCCCCTGATCGGCCCCCAGCAGGGTCTGGTAGAGCGCCTTGAACCAGTCGCGCAGTTCGGCAAAGCCATAGGCTTCGTCCTTGCCGATGGCATAGACGATATTCTGGATGTCCTCCGCCGAGGCGCCTGCGGGCAGGGCGGCGAGTTCGGCGTCCAGCCTGCGCAGGGCGGCGGCTTCGCCTTCGGTCGGCGCGCGGCGCTGGAGCGTCGGGGCGACGAAATCGCGGTGATAGGCGAGCGCATGGCCGATCAGCGCGTCCAGTTCCGGATAGCTTTCCGCATTGGCGTCGGCGACATAGTTCTGGAGATAGCCCCAGACCTGTTCGCGGCTGGCGTCGCCCATCACGCCGACCAGATTGAGCAGCAGGCCGAATGTCACCGGCAGGCGGCCCTGCGGCAGCTTGCCGTCATGGATATGGTGCACCGGATTGCCGAGTTGCTGTTCGACCGGCTGGTTCGGATAATTGCCGCGGAACTGCCAATATTCGTCCACGGCGCGGGGGATCACGCCCATGTGGAGCTGCTTCGCCTTCTTCGGTTCGCGATAGGCGTAGAAGGCGAGGCTCTCCTGCGGGCCATAGGTCAGCCATTGTTCCAGACTGAGGCCGTTGCCCTTGGACTTGGAGATCTTCTCGCCCTTCTCGTCGAGGAACATTTCGTAATTGAAGCCCTCGGGCGGGCGGGCGCCGAGCGCGCGGCAGATCTTCGAGGATTGGGTGACGGAATCGATCAGGTCCTTGCCCGCCATCTCATAATCGACGCCCAGCGCGACCCAGCGCATCGCCCAGTCGACCTTCCATTGCAGCTTCGCGCCGCCGGACAGGATCGACCGTTCGATCAGCTCGCCCTCATCCTCGAAGCGGACGAGGCCGGCATCGGCGTCGATCACCTCGACCGGGACCTGAAGCACGATGCCGCTTTTGGGCGAGATCGGCAGGACCGGCGAATAGGTCGCCTGCCGTTCCTTGCGCAGCGTCGGCAGCATGATGTCCATGATGTCCCGATAGTGGCGCAGGACATTCTTCAGCGCGTCGTCAAAGGCGCCGGACCTGTAGCGCTCCGTAGCGGAGACGAACTCGTAATCGAAGCCGAAGCGGTCGAGAAATTCCCGCAGCATGGCGTTGTTGTGATGCGCGAAGCTCTCGAACTTCCCGAACGGATCGGGCACCTGCGTCAGCGGCTTGCCCAGATGCTGCGCCAGCATCGCCTGGTTGGGCACATTGTCCGGCACCTTGCGCAGCCCGTCCATGTCGTCGCTGAACGCGATCAGGCGCGTGGGGATGTCCGACAGCGCATGATAGGCGTTGCGGACCATGGTGGTGCGCAGCACTTCGTTGAACGTGCCGATATGCGGCAGGCCGGAGGGGCCATAGCCCGTCTCGAACAGCACATAGCCCTTTTCGGGCGCGCCGTTCTGATAGCGCTTCAGGAGCTTGCGCGCTTCCTCATAGGGCCAGGCCTTGGACGCCTGCGCGGCGGTGCGGATGAGTTCGGACACGGTCATGATGCATGCCCCCCTAAGCATTTTCGCGGCCGTTGAAAACATCTGACGACTCGGAAAACATCATGCGGCGGAAGGAACGGCAAAGGCTTCATTAATATAGATCAAGCTTCATTTTGGACCCGACGCGGCGATTCCAGGTGCCGAAATGGAGACGAATGGCGGCTTTTCCTGCCAGCTCTTTAACTTTGATTAACCCTGTTCAGGCATATTTATCGGGAGCTTAGGGGGCTCAGGAGGGACTATGCAGCCGCGCAGCCGTCACAGAATAACGGTCGATATACCCGTCGTCGTGACGACGGTGCTCGACAGCGTGGAAGGAATGATCGTCGACCTGAGCGAGGGCGGCGCGCAGATTGCGGGCTGCGGCCTGCCAGTGCGCAGCCAGTGCCAGATCGACTATGAGGGCCATGTCGTGTTCGGCACGGTGCAATGGTCCGAAGAGGACCGCATGGGCATCCGCTTCCCCTATGAACTGACCGACGGCCCGCTGTTCGACCGGCTGGAGATCGCACGGGCCGCGCGGCTGACGCCCACGGCCTTTCAGCCGCGCATGCCCGGCGGTCGTCCGGCGGGCGGTTTCGGGCGTCGGTTCGGCTGAATCGGGCGCTTTTTCAGGTTTCCCTTTTGTTCCCGTTCGCCTAAGCGGGAGAGGTGATCGACCCCGCTGCCCTGCCCGCCCTTCACGCCAGCCATGGCGGTATATGGCTTCGGGAAGGGGATCGGACCGCAGCGGTCGCCAAGGGCACCGCCATCGCGCGGACGGCGGAAACGCCGACGCTGCTGCTGAACGCGCCGCTGACCGGGCAGCGGCTGGGCTATCCCGATTTGAATGGCCTGGACCTGCTGGAATTGTGGGCCTTCATCCATCCCGCGCGCTTTCTGGTGCCGACGCCCAAGGGGCTGGCCGAAGCGCTGGACCTGCCTCGTCCGGCGAGCGAGGCGGACATTCCCGAATTGTTGCAGGCGGCGACCGGCGCCCTGCTGGCGACGCTGGAATCCCCCGCATGGACCGAGCGCGAGGGCGGCTGGACGGCGGCGCAGTCGCTGCACCGGTTGCGCTGGCCATGGGCGCCGCTGGTGGCCGGGCGCATCGCCCAGCCGAAGGAGGCGGAGCGTTGGCTCTTCTCCAAATTGCCGGAATGGGAGGAGAGCCCACCCCGCCCTGCCCCCCGTTCGGTATCGCTGCAACCCGACGCGGTGGTGGCGCGGCTGGAGCAGTTGACCGGCGCGGGAGCCGAAGCGCGACCGGGACAGCGCGCCTATGCGGCGGCGGCGGCGGAGGTGTTTCGGCCCAAGGCGCATCGCGACCAGCCCAATATGCTGCTGGCGGAGGCCGGGACCGGGATCGGCAAGACTTTGGGCTATCTCGCCCCCGCCTCCCTCTGGGCCGGGGAGGCGCAGGGGACGGTGTGGATTTCCACCTTTACCAAGGCGTTGCAGCGGCAGTTGGACCGGGAAAGCCTGCGCCTCTTCCCCGATCCCGCCGTGGCGGCGAAGCGCGTGGTGGTGCGCAAGGGGCGGGAAAATTATCTCTGCCTGCTCAATCTGGAGGACGCGCTGCAAGGCGGCTTTGCGGGGCGCGCGGCGATCCTGGCGCAACTGGTGGCGCGCTGGGCGGCGTTCACCAAGGATGGCGACATGATCGGCGGCGACCTGCCGGGATGGCTGCCGACCTTGTTCCGGCGCAACGGCTCCACCGCGCTGACCGACCGGCGGGGCGAGTGCATCTATGCGGGCTGTCCGCATTACCGGAAGTGCTTCATCGAACGATCGGCGCGGGCTTCGGCCGATGCGGACATCGTGATCGCCAATCATGCGCTGGTGATGATCAACGCAGCGCGGGGGCGGGAAACGGGGCAGGCGCCGCAGCGCATCGTGTTCGACGAGGGCCATCATCTGTTCGATGCGGCGGATTCGACCTTTTCCGTCACCCTGTCGGGGCAGGAAGCCATCGAGCTGCGCCGCTGGGTGATGGGGCCGGAGGGCAATTCAAGAGGGCGTCGTCGGGGTCTGGCGGCGCGGCTGTCGGACCTTGCCAGCTATGACGAGCAGGGCGGCGAGGCGATCCGGGCGGCGGCGGAGGCCGCGAGGGCGCTGCCGGCCGACGAATGGCTGAAGCGGATCGTCGCGGGCGAGCCGTTCGGGCCGGTCGAGGAGCTGCTCGCGGCGGTGCGGGGCACGGTCTATGCGCGGGCCGCCGATGGCGGCGAGGCGGATGCAGGCTATGGGCTGGAGACCGAGCTGGCGGAACCTGACGGCGCGCTGGTCGAGGCGGCGCAGGAGGCGGCGCGGGCGCTGGACGCGCTGCTGCGGCCGCTGACCCATCTTGGCAAGCGGATGGAAGCCGTGATCGAGGAAGCGCCCGACTGGCTGGACGGCGCGGCGCGGGCGCGGGTCGAGGGGGCGATTGCCTCGCTTGGCTGGCGGCGCGATCTGGTGACGGCCTGGCTGGCTCTGCTGGCGCGGATCGGCGGGCCGGCGGACGCGGATTTCGTGGACTGGCTGGCGGTCGAGCGGATCGAGGGGCGGGAGTTCGACATCGGCATTCACCGCCACTGGCTGGACCCGACGCGGCCGCTGGCGCAGGCGGTGCTGAAACCGGCGCAGGGCGTGCTGATCACATCCGCCACGCTGAAGGGCGGCGGCGACTGGGACAATGCGGCGAGCCGGAGCGGGGCGACCCATCTGCCGCGCGGGGCGGAGCAGTTCGAGGCGAGCAGCCCGTTCGACTATCCGGAACGGTCGGAAGTGCTGATCGTCACCGACATCAAGCGCGGCGACATTGCGGCGCTGTCGGGCGCCTATGCGCGGTTGATCGAGGCGGCGGGCGGCGGGACGCTGGGGCTGTTCACCGCGATCCGGCGGCTGCGCGCGGTGCATGCGCGGATCGCCGACCGGCTGGCGCGGGCGGGGCTGCCGCTCTACGCGCAGCATGTCGATCCGATGGACACGGGCACGCTGATCGATATTTTCCGCGACGATCCCCGCGCCTCGCTGCTGGGCACCGATGCCTTGCGCGACGGGGTGGACGTGCCCGGCCATTCGCTGCGGCTGGTGGTGATGGAGGGGGTGCCCTGGTCCAAGCCCACCGTGCTGCACGCGGCGCGCAAGCTGGCGGGCGGCGGAAGCGCCTATGACGACCGGCTGATCCGGGCGCGGATGGCGCAGGCCTTTGGCCGGCTGATCCGACGGGCGGAGGACCGGGGCAGCTTCGTCATCCTGTCCGCCGCCATGCCCAGCCGGTTGTTGAGCGCTTTCCCCGCCGGCACGCCGATCCGCCGCCTGACGCTGGACGAGGCCATCATCTCGGTCAGCGGGCAATCCCGCGCTGGCCTTAACGGTAATGCAACGCTAGGGCTTCAGGGACTCGAATCCGGCACCTGGTGACTGTGTTTTCGTGATTTCCGAGTCAGCAGGCGTTCCACCTGCTTCGAAATCACTCTGGGACCTGGAGAAAAAATGAAGCGGTTGATCCTGTTCCGTCACGCCAAGTCCGATTGGGACGATCCGGTTGCGCGGGACTTCGACCGGCCGCTCAACCGCCGGGGGGAAAAGGCGGCGCTGGTGATGGGGGAATTCGCCAAGGCGCGCGACCTGCATTTCGACATGGTGGTCGCCTCCCCGGCCGTGCGGGTGGTGGAGACGCTGAACGTCTTCTTCACCGGCTATGGCGAGGTGATCGACCCGCATTGGGACCGGCGCATCTATCTCGCCTCCACGCCCACCCTGTTCGACGTGATCCGCGACCTGCCCGACAGCGCCGGCAGCGTGCTGATGTCCGGGCATAATCCGGGTCTGGAGGAACTGGTCCTCGACCTCGTGCCCGACGATGGCGCGAGCCCGCTGCGCGAGGATGTGGAGGTGAAGTTCCCGACCGCCTCGATCGCGGTGATGGACCTGCCCATCGAACATTGGAGCGAGGCGAAGCCCAATATCGCGACCCTGGCGAGCTTCACGCGCCCGCGCGACCTGGACCCGGCGCTGGGGCCGGGATCGCGCTGAACCGGACGGCGACGCCGATCCCCTGACGGTGGGCGGCGGCGATGGGATGACGGCTGCCCGGACGTGACCGGAAAGGCGCATGATGGCGTGCAGCATATGTCCAGATCGGAACGTGCGGTCCCTATTCCCCGATCGCCCTGGCCAATAGGGTGCGGATGGCTTCCAGGCGCGGCAGCAGATCGGCGTGGGGGGCCGTTTCGCCATTTTTGGGCGCGGGCGCGGCCGGCGGCTCGCCACCTCCATCGGCCAGCGCCTTTTGCGCGCCACGGACGGTGAAGCCCTCGACATTCAGCAGATGGTTGATGCGCCGCACCAGCGCCACGTCGGCCGGGCGGTAATAGCGCCGGTTGCCCGATCGCTGGAGCGGACGGAGCTGGGTGAAGCGCGTTTCCCAATAGCGCAATATATGCTGCGGCAAATCGAGTTCGCTCGCCAGCTCACTGATCGTCAGAAATGCGCCCTCTGCCTTTTCCATGGTCCTGATGTTGCACCTTTAGCGGCGCAAAGGTCAACCTTCGGGAAAATGGCTGTTTTGCCGACCGCCCCCTCAGGCCGAGGCGACGCGGTCCCGCATCGTCTGGCTGGCGCGGAAGGTCAGCACCCGGCGCGGCTCGATCGGCACTTCCACGCCCGTCTTGGGGTTGCGGCCCATGCGCTGCGTCTTGTCGCGCAACACGAAGGTGCCGAAGCTGGAGATCTTCACATTTTCCCCGCGTTCGAGCGCGGCGGACATATGCTCCAAAATGGATTCGATTAAGGTTGCCGCTTCTGCCCGTGAAAGGCCAATATGACGGTTCACGCTCTCCGCGAGATCCGCGCGCGTCAGAGTTCCGTTACCGCTCATCGCATTTCCCCACCTTGACACCCGTCGAGCCTAAATGCGGGTGATCATTTGACAATGTGCGCGATTCTGCATGATTCGGCAAGATGACCACCCGGCGAAATCCTTAAAAAACCGTGAAAAATGGGCGGTGTAGCGGTCCCGCAATGGGACTGGGGAAGAATATGGCGCAGGGATGCCATCCATTTTGGGTGACATCGGCCTGGCAAGAGGATGCTGCCGGGGCGCTGGTTGGTTGAGTCGGAAGTGAAGAGGTCTGGAAAGCAGACAGGCCGCTTTTTCTCACCCGTTCGCCCTGAGCCTGTCGAAGGGCTTCGCTTCCTTGGAACTGTGGGCCCGGAAAAAGGCAAGGCGTCGGACGGGCCCGGCGCAAACGGTTCCTTTTTGGCCTGCTCCGGAACGGATTCCGAACGACTGCATCGGATCGGCGGCTCCAGAGCGCGCTGCGTTAAATCCGGCGCAGGTCGCGCGCTCCAGCTTTTTGCTGTCGCATTCTTTCAGGCAGAAAGCCGGTTCTCATCCTTCGACAGGCTCAGGACCGGCTTTTCCGCACGATGTTCAGGACCGATCCTGGCCCTACACCCGCAGGACGCAGGCGCCCCAGGTGAAGCCGCCGCCCATGGCCTCCAGCACCAGCAGGTCGCCGGACTGAATGCGCCCGTCGCGCATGGCGAGGTCCAGGGCCAGGGGAACCGATGCGGCGGAGGTGTTCGCATGGCGATCCACCGTCATCACCACCTTTTCCGGCGCGAGCTTCAGCTTGCGCGCGGTCGCATCGAGGATGCGGGCATTGGCCTGGTGCGGGACCAGCCAGTCGATGTCCGCCGCGGTCATGTCGGCAGCGGCCATCACTTCGGTCAGCACCGAGGCCAGGTTGGTGACGGCGTGGCGGAAGACTTCCTGTCCCTTCATCCGCAGCTTGCCGACCGTCTGCGTGGTGGAGGGGCCGCCGTCGACATAGAGAAGCTGGTTGTGGCGGCCGTCGGCGTGCAGTTTCGAAGCGAGGATGCCCCGCTTGCCATCGGTGCTTTCCTCCGCGCCCAGCACGACCGCGCCTGCGCCGTCGCCGAAGAGCACGCAGGTGGTGCGGTCTTCCCAGTCGAGGATGCGGCTGAAGGTTTCCGAGCCGATCACGATGGCGTTTCGCGCCGCGCCCGAGCAGATCATGCTGTCGGCTACGGTGATGGCGTAGAGGAAGCCGGAACAGACCGCCGCCACGTCGAAGGCGACGCAATCATTGATGCCCAGCGCGGCCTGGACGATGGTGGCGGTGGCCGGGAAGGTCTGGTCGGGGGTGGCGGTGGCCAGCACGATCAGGTCGATGTCCTGCGCGGACAGGCTGGCGGCTTCCATCGCCGCCCTGGCCGCATCGGTGGCGAGCGTCGCTGTGGTTTCACCCTCTCCCGCGATGTAGCGGGTGCGGATGCCGGTGCGCTCGACGATCCATTCGTCGCTCGTGTCCACGGTCTGCGCCAATTCGGCATTGGTGACGGAGCGGACCGGCAGGGCAGAGCCCGTGCCCAGGAGAACGGATCGGCGGATCACTTTGCGGGCAGCTCCATCCTGGATGCGGGGGCGGTCAACCCCTCGATCCCGTGCATGTCGGCGGCGATGCGCCGGGTGATGTCTTCCTCCAGCAGCCGGGCGGCGACATGGACGGCATTGGCGACGCCCTTGTCGTTTGCGCTGCCATGGCTTTTCACGACCACGCCATTGAGGCCGAGGAAAACGGCGCCATTATGGTTGTTGGGGTCGAGATGATGGCGCAGCAGGTGCATCGCGGGCTTGGAGATCAGGAAGCCGAGCTTGGAACGGATCGAGCTGGTGAAGGCGGTGCGCAGCAGGTCGGTGACGAAGCGGGCCGTGCCCTCCGCCGTCTTCAATGCGACATTGCCGGAAAAGCCGTCCGACACGATCACGTCGACATCGCCCCGGCCGATCTTGTCGCCCTCCGTAAAGCCTTCGAAGGAGAGCGGCAGGCTGGTCGCGGCGCGCAGGATCGCGGCGGCGTCGCGGATTTCCTCCGTCCCCTTCATCTCTTCCGTGCCGATGTTCATCAGGCGGACGCGGGGCCGCTCCAGATCGAGCGCGATGCGGGCATAGGCGGCGCCCATCACCGCGAACTGCACGAGGTTGCGGGCGTCGCATTCGGTGTTGGCGCCCAGGTCCAGCATGACCACGTCATTGTCGCCCAGGGTCGGCAGCATGGCGGCCAGCGCGGGCCGGTCGACGCCCTTCATGGTGCGCAGGGCGAGCTTCGCCATCGCCATCAGCGCGCCGGTATTGCCGGAGGAGACCGCAGCGCCGCAATCGCCCGCCTTCACCGCCGCGATGGCCATGCTCATCGAGCTGGTCTTCTTGCGGATGGCGACGCTGGGCTTGTCGCCTGAAGCCACCACATCGGGCGCGTGGACGATTTCCGACGCGGCGCGCAGATTGGGGTGGTTGTCGAGCGCGGACTTGATCCGCGCCTCGTCCCCGAAAAGGGTGAAGCGCAACCCTTCGTGACGGCGACGGGCGAGCGCCACGCCCGCCATCATCACGCGTACGCCTTCATCCCCGCCCATCGCGTCGATTGCGATTCGCGGTTGGCTGGACAAGTTAACGCACCCTTTTCAGGAGAAATGCTTGAGCGTCAGGCCCCGACGGCGACGACTTCACGGCCGTTATAGTGGCCGCAGGCGTCGCAGAGATTGTGCGGGCGCTTCAGTTCGCCGCAGTTCGAGCATTCCTGATAGGCCTCGACACGCAGCGAGTCATGGCTGCGGCGCATGCCGCGGCGGGACGGGGACGTTTTCCTCTTGGGGACAGCCATGTCGGCACCTTATTCCATAAATTGATCTGTTAGTGCGACTGGCCGTATCCGATGGATGACGACGCCAACGGCGCCGCAGACCCATGCGGCCCGGATGATCGCGAAGCCCTGCGCCTATAGCGTTTTTTGGCCCGTGCGCAAGTCCTTCTTGCCCCGCCATGCCGCTGCCCTATTCTGGGGGCGTCGCCATGAAAGGGGGGAAATCCGATGTTGCTGCCGATCACGCTGACGCTGGCCGCCGCCTGCGCGCTGCTCAACATGTGGCTGGGGATTCGATGCGCGCGAATCCGGATTTCGGATCATGTGCTGCACGGCGACGGTGGCAGCGCGCTGTTGGCCAAGCGGATGCGCGCGCATGCCAATTTCATCGAATATGTGCCGGTGACGCTGATTCTCTTCGGGCTGGTGGAACTGGCGGTCGGGGCGTCGATCTGGCTCTGGGGCGCGGCGCTGGCGCTGGTGCTGGCGCGAATCGCCCATGGCTTCGGGATGGATGCGGAGAAGCCGACCGTCTGGCGCGGCGCAGGAGCGCTGCTGACCTGGGCGGTGATGGTCGGCATGGCGGTGGCGGCGCTCACTGTCGCCTATGGCGCGACGCGGGAGGTGCCGGCGCCGCCCGCCATGGCGATGGTTCGATAGGGTCAGGCGAGGACGGCATCCCCCACGAAGGGATTGGTGCGGCGTTCATGGGCGAAGTTGCTCATCGGGCCGTGGCCGGGGACGAAGGCCGTGTCGCCGCCCAACGGCCAGAGCTTGCCGGTGATCGCATCGACCAACTGCTGATGATTGCCCATGGGGAAGTCGGTGCGGCCGATCGATCCCTGGAACAGCACGTCCCCGACGATGGCGAGCTTGCTGGGCGCATGGTGGAAGACGACATGGCCGGGCGTGTGGCCGGGGCAGTGATAGACGTCGAGCGTGAGGTCGCCGACCGTGACCTGATCGCCGTCCTCCAGCCAGCGGTCGGGTTCGAAGCTTTCGCCGTCGATGCCGTATCGGGCGCCGTCCTCGCCCAGCCGGTCGATCCAGAAGCGGTCGGCTTCATGCGGCCCCTCGATCGGGACGCCCAGATCGCGGGCGAGGATGCCCGCCTGGCCGCAATGGTCGATATGACCGTGGGTGACGAGGATCTTCTCTATGGTGACGCCATGCTGCTCGGCCGCCCTTTTCAGAATGGGCAGGTCCGCGCCCGGATCGACGAAGGCGCCGCGATGGGTCGCCGTGCACCAGAAGAGCGTGCAATTCTGCTGGAGCGGCGTGACAGGGATCAGGGCAGCTTTAAGGGGCGGAGTCGTCATGGCGTTGATGTGGCGAAGCTGCGCGCCGGGTGCAAGGCCTTGGGGAGCGAGGGGCATTCGAGGGGGCTGGGGCGGCTTGCTGCTTTTCCGCTTTCCCCGATGCACAAGCTGCTCCCGCGAAGGCAGGAGCACGGCGCGCCTGATGGCTCAACCGGCCAAGGTTCCTAGCCCATTTCCTCCGTCGCGAAGGGTTCCGCCAGGCTGATGCTGTCGAGCACCTTGGCGGTTTCGTCGCGCACGCGGAGCATCACCCGGTGCAGGCGGCATTCCGATTCGGGCAGGCAGTTGGTGCAGGTCTCATGCGCGAAACGGCTGGCGCAGGGGGTGAGCGCAAGCGAGCCGCGCGTCAGCCGGACGATGTCGCCATAGCTGATGTCGACCGGGGCAAGCGCCAGCCAATAGCCGCCATCCCGCCCACGCTGCGTCGCGACCAACCCTTCGCGCGCCAGTTCCGACAGGATCACCGTCAGGAATTTGGACGGGATATTCTGGCGCGTGGCGATCTCGTTCAGGGGCACCGGGCCTTGCCGGTAGCGGTCTGCGAGATGCTGGAGGGCGCGGATGGCGTAACGGGTCTTCTGCGAAAGCATAGGGCTGTTATTCGCTCCCGCCGGAGATTTGACAAGACATCAGGGCGCGGGATTCAGCGCCTGCCGCGCCTGTTTCGGAAAATCGCTGAACATCGCGTCGACGCCCGTGCCGGCGACCGCCCGGACATAGCCGGCAAAGTCCCCCCTGCCCTGCGGATCGTCCGGGCGCTGGAAGGCGGCGGGCAGGAAGCCGTTTTCCATGCGCAGCGTCCAGACATGGACCTGCAACCCGGCCTGATGGGCGCGGTCGACAAGGCCCGTCGACCCGTCGGGGGCAAGCACCATGGCGGTCGCAGGGCCGATGCCGTCCGCATAGTCAGCGATCTGTTGCAGCCCCTGGGTCGTCATCATGTCGGCATAGGTCGTGCCGGGTTCATCGGCCGGTCCGCCCTCGCCGTCCACCAGCTGGATCAGGCGCAGGCGGGTCGCCGCGCGCAGGGCCTTGAGGTTGCCGACCTCGAAGGACTGGATGAAGACCGGATCGGCCTCCGTCTGATAGCCATATCGGCTGAGCAGCGCGAGCAGGGGCTGCTGATGCGGCAGGCCGATGCCCGCGAAATAACCGGGATGCTTGGTTTCGGGATAGAGGCCGATGCGGCGGCCAAGCTCCGCCTCCTTGGCGCGGACCAGCTTCAATATCTCCTCGAAGGTCGGAATGAGGTACAGGTCGTTGAAGCGGCTGTTGGCGGGGCGAAGCTGCGGCAGCCGTTCGCGGGCGCGCAGCGTGCGCAGTTCCGCGAGCGTGAAATCCTCCGTGAACCAGCCGGAGACGGGCTGTCCGTCGATGGTCTTGCTGGTTCTGCGGGTAGCGAATTCGGGATGATCCGCGACATCGGTGGTGCCGCCAATCTCATTTTCATGCCGGGCGACGAGGACGCCGTCGCGGGTCAGCACCAGGTCCGGCTCGATATAGTCGGCGCCCTGGTCGATCGCGCGCTCATAGGCGGCGAGCGTATGTTCGGGCCGCTCGCCGCTGGCGCCGCGATGGGCGATGATGAAGGGTTCGGCCATCGCAGGCGCCGCCATCAACAGGGTGAGGAGGAGGAGGATGGCGGCCCGATACATGCCCGGCCGGAGCATCCTCCCCACGGTCATGCCTTCACGCCCTCCAGAGCGTCCTCATAGGTGGTCGCCTTGAAGCCGACGATGGTGCGGTCGCCCAGGTCCAGGATCGGGCGCTTGATCATCGAAGGGTTGCTCATCATCAGCAGAATCGCCTTTTCCGAGTCGATATGCGCCTTGTCGCCCGCGTCCAGCGCCTTGAAGGTGGTGCCGGAACGGTTGAGGATGGTTTCCCACCCATGTTCCATCACCCATTCCTCCAGCTTCGCCTTGTCGACGCCCGACACCTTATAGTCGTGGAAGCTGTAGGCCTTGCCGCTATTGTCGAGGAAATTGCGCGCCTTCTTGATCGTGTCGCAATTCTTGATTCCGAACATGGTCAGCATGGCTGTTATCCCTTGAACGCGGTGACTTCGATCTCGATCTTCATCTCCGGCTTGATGAGGCCGGTGACGATGCAGCTCGCGGCGGGGCGGATGTCGCCGAAGACCGGTGCGGTCGCCTCCCCCAGCACGTCCCAATAGGCCGGGTCCGTGATGTAATAGGTGACGCGCACCACGTCCGCGAAGGAGAAGCCCGCCTCCTCCAGCGCCCGGCCGATGACCTTCAGCGCGTTCCTGCCCTGATCGACGACGGATTCGGGCATGGCCCTGGTTTCGGGATCGGTGCCGGTGGTGCCGGCGACGAAGCACCAGTCGCCCTGGACGACGGCGCGCGAATAGCCGACCTGCGCCTCGAAGGGCGAGCCGGAGGAAATAAGCTGGCGGGGCATGGAAGTTCCTTGTGCAGAACGAAGCGAAAAGGATCGCGGGGCTCTTGCCCCGTTCGCGGGATGCTGTCCAGCGCCTTTTGCCCGGCGGGAACGGCGCGGGCCGCCGGCCGTTGGAGCGGGAAAGGAGACAGAGCATGAACCGACCCGACAACAGTCCCTTTCCCGACACGGGCGAGGAGAATGACGAACAGGCCGAAGCGGGTTCGCAGGCGCAGGACGTGGCCGACGAGGCGCGGGTGCGGTCGACGGACCTGGCCGAGGACAGCGAGCGCGGCGGGCGGCCCAACCCGGCGCAGATCCTGCCCGACGACACGCCCGATCTGGTGGAGAAAATGGAGGAGATGAACCGATCCGGCCGGATCGACAATGACGCCTTCGCCGGCGAACCGCAGATGGACGATGAGGAGGATATATTGGGGCCGACCGAGGACGAGGAATAAGGTCCGGCCCGCCGGCCTGCTATCCGGCTAAGCCGCGTTCTGGTCCAGCGACAGGTTGATCATCCCCCGCGCCATATGGCCGAGCGCGTCGGCCATGGCGGCGGCGAGTTGCGGGTCGATGCCCGGTTGCGCCTTTATGGCGCGGGTCATGGCGGCGGACCATCGATCCGCCAGCGCCGAGGTGATCGGGAAGGCGCGGTGCAGCGACATGATGCACTGGCCGCGTTCGAACCAGTCGCGCGGGCCGCCGGACCATCCCGCCAGAAAGCGGGTGAGACCATGGCGCACGGCGCTGAGGTCGGCCGCATGGATGGCGCGCAGATCGGCATAGGCGGGGTCCCGGTCGATCAGGTCGTAGAAACGGTTGGCGATGGCGGCGACGGTCGCTTCGCCGCCGATGCGGGCATAGGGGGTGGTCATGAAGCCTCCTGCGGATGGGCACAGCGTGGCGGCTTGCGGGCGGCGGTCATTGATCAGGGTCAAATCGGACGCTTTTGGCGCGAGACGGCAGGAGCGGCTTTCGTTATGGCCGCGTCATGAGCCGAGGGTCGAGGAAGAAGCGCAGCGAAACGGTCTGGTTGGCGGAGGCGCGTCGGGCTGGGCGCGGGCGCCTGCAACCCAGGAAGTCCGGTGGCCCCTCCATCGCCGTGCTGGTGATCGGCGGGGTGCTGATCGGCGCGGCGCTGGGCTGGTTCGGGCCGGATCTGGCGCAGCGTTTCCAGAGGAGTGGGCGGGAGGCCGCCTTTCCTGTCGCAGGGGACAGCCTGTCGGCGCAATTCGGCTTCTGCCATGTCGGCGGGGGCGTCAATTGCGTGGTCGACGGAGACACCTTCTGGTTCCATGGCGAGAAGGTGCGGGTGATGGACATCGACGCGCCGGAAACGCACGGGCCGCGCTGTGCCGAGGAAGCCGCTCTGGGAGCGCGGGCGACGCAGCGATTGCAGCAGTTGATGAATGCCGGCCCTTTCTCGCTGGAGAGCGGGGATCGGGAGACGGACCGCTATGGGCGGGCGTTGCGGGTGGTGACGCGCGGCGGGCAGTCGATCGGCGAGATGCTGGTGACCGAAGGGCTGGCGCGGGAATGGGACGGGGCGCGGCACCCATGGTGTTGATCGCCCGCTATTGATGGCCCGGTGTTAAGCGGGTCGGGAGGGGAAGGCCTTCGCCCTCCCCCCACGGCTTAGCGGCAGCTCAGATTGCCGCGGTCGATCTCCCGGCCCAGCAGCGCGCCCGCGCCTGCGCCGATGAGGATGCCCGCCGTGTTCGAATAGCCGCGGTCGAGCTGACCGCCGAGCAGGCCGCCCAGCGCCGCGCCGACGATGAGGCCGGTGGTGCCGTCCGAACGGCGGCAATAATATCGGTCGTCATAGCCGCGATAGATGCGGGTGGAGCGGGTGACGCGGATCGGCTCATAGCCGCCGCGATAATAGCGGTCGGGCCGATAGTAGCGGCCATAGCGCGGGTCCGGCCGGTTCCAGTCATAGCTGTAGATCACGCCGCCGGGACGGCGCCAGCCTTCGTGACGGCCATTGTCGTGGCGGCCGCCATGCTTCCAGTCGTCGCGGCCATGGCCCTTGCCATGTCCGGCCCAGGGCGGCGGATCGGCGGCTGCGGGGGCGGCGCTCAGCGTCACGGCGCCAAGCGACAGGGCGGCTAAAGCGGCTTTCAGGGT
The DNA here is from genome assembly GCF_002894065.1 of Sphingobium sp. SA916. Classification (NCBI taxonomy): domain Bacteria; kingdom Pseudomonadati; phylum Pseudomonadota; class Alphaproteobacteria; order Sphingomonadales; family Sphingobiaceae; genus Sphingobium; species Sphingobium sp. SA916. The sequence continues at coordinate 49,642 of NZ_LXYF01000042.1, read as the reverse complement.
GGATTTCATCTCTGGCTCCCTTGGTCGACTTTTCGATGGGAGCACAACAAACCAAAGCAGATAAACGTTGCATGAACGGAACAAAACAGGGCGTTCATGCGGGGGTCAGCTTACCCGCCGGCGGGACTGCCGGGGAAGCATTGCCTTGGACCGAAAGGCGGCACCATGGGAGCGGTGCCGCCTTTTCGCCTGTCATGATTATTCCGCCGCGATCCCGGCGGCCTTGAACATATCCGGATCGCCCGCTTCATCCGCATTGGCGGCGGTGCCGCCCTTGAGCTTGGAGCGGCGGTCGAACGCATCCCACACGTCGTTCCACTGGCCGCGGGTCGCCGCCTTCGAATATTCCGTGGCGCGGGTTTCGAAGAAATTGGCGTGCTCCACGCCGTTCAGCAGCGGGGTCAGCCAGGGGAGCGGGTGCTCGTCGATCATGTAGATGGGCTTCAGGCCCAATTGCCCCAGGCGCCAGTCGGCGATGTAGCGGACATATTTCTTGATGTCCTTGGGCGTCATGCCGGGCACCGGGCCCATTTCGAAGACGAGGTCGACGAAGGCGTCCTCGATGCGGACGGTCTTCTGGCACATGTCCATGATGTCGTCCTTGACCGCCGGGGTCAGGCAGTCGCGTTCCTTCACGAAGGCGTGGAACAGGCGGACGATGCCCTCGCAGTGCAGCGTCTCATCCCGGACCGACCAGCTCACGATCTGGCCCATGCCCTTCATCTTGTTGAAGCGCGGGAAGTTCATCAGCATCGCGAAGCTGGCGAAAAGCTGCAACCCCTCGGTGAAGCCGCCGAACATGGCGAGCGTCTTGGCGATGTCCTCGTCCGTGTCGACGCCGAACTGCTGGAGATAGTCGTGTTTGTCCTTCATCTCCTTATACTGCATGAAGGCGCTATATTCGCTTTCCGGCATGCCGATCGTGTCGAGCAGGTGCGAATAGGCCGCGATGTGGACCGTTTCCATGTTGCTGAAGGCGGTCAGCATCATCTTGATTTCGGTCGGCTTGAACACGCGGCCGTATTTTTCGTGGTAGCAGTCCTGCACCTCCACGTCCGCCTGGGTGAAGAAGCGGAAGATCTGCGTCAGCAGGTTGCGTTCGTGGTCGCTGAGCTTCTGCGCCCAGTCGCGGCAATCCTCGCCCAGGGGCACTTCCTCCGGCAGCCAGTGGAGCTGCTGCTGGCGCTTCCAGAACTCATAGGCCCAGGGATATTCGAAGGGCTTGTAGACCTTGCTGGCTTGAAGAAGGGGCATGGGTTTTTACTCCGCGAAACTTATACCAGACCCTCTCCCCTTGTGGGAGAGGGAGGGGCCCATCGCGTCAGCGATGGGAGGGTGAGGGATGAAGGCGGCGATGGTTGCCAGCACGCCTTCCAGATTCTGCATCACGTCATGGTTCCAGAAGCGGATCACGCGATAGCCTTCCCGTTCGAGGAAGGCCGTGCGGGGCGCATCTGCCGCTTCTTCATGTTGGCCGCCATCCAGTTCGACGACCAGGCGGGCGGCATGAGAGGCGAAATCAGCAAAATAGGGGCCGATGGGAACCTGGCGGCGGAACTTGGCGCTCGACAACTTTTCGCGGAGGAGAGTCCAGAGGCGTTTCTCGGCGTCGGTTGCGTTGCGGCGGAGTTCTCTTGCGCGGGCGATCGTCGGGTTTGGGGTCTTACCCCTCACCTTCCCACGCGGCTTTGCCGCGCGGGCCCCTTCCTCTCCCACAAGGGGAGAGGAGATTCTTGGATCACTGGCAGGCGAGGCACTCGTCATAGTCGGTGGTCTCGCCGATTTCGAATTTGGGGGCGTCGATGGTGTTGTCCGCTTCCACCCCGCCCGCGAAGCCGGCGCGCTGGACCGATTTCGAGCGGAGATAATAGAGCGACTTGATGCCCAGTTCCCACGCCCGGTAGTGGAGCATCAGCAGGTCCCATTTCTCCACATCAGCCGGGATGAACAGGTTCAGCGACTGCGCCTGGTCGATATAGGGCGTGCGGTCTGCGGCCAGTTCGAGCAGCCAGCGCTGGTCGATCTCGAAGCTGGTCTTGAACACATCCTTTTCCTCCTGGGTCAGGAAGTCGAGATGCTGGACGCTGCCGCCCTTTTCCAGGATCGAATTCCAGACAGCCGTCGAGTCCTTCGCCTTTTCGACCAGCAGCTTTTCGAGATAGGGGTTCTTGACCGCGAAGCTGCCCGACAGCGTCTTGTGGGTGTAGATGTTCGCCGGGATCGGTTCGATGCAGGCCGACGCGCCGCCGCAGATGATGCTGATCGACGCGGTGGGCGCGATCGCCATCTTGCAGGAGAAGCGCTCCATCACGCCCATGTCGGCGGCGTCCGGGCACGGGCCCCGCTCAACCGCGAGCTGCATCGAGGCTTCGTTCACCTTCTCGTTGATGTGCTTGAAGATGCGCAGGTTCCAGCTTTTCGCCATCGCGCCTTCGAAGGGAAGTCCCCGGGCCTGGAGGAAGGAGTGGAACCCCATCACCCCCAGGCCCACCGACCGTTCACGGCTCGCACTATATTTCGCCCGCGCCATTTCCGGCGGCGCGCGGTCGATATAGTCCTGCAGCACATTGTCGAGGAAACGCATGACATCCTCGACAAACTGCCTGTCGTCCTTCCACTCATCCCAGGTTTCGAGATTGAGGGAGGAAAGACAGCAGACGGCCGTGCGGTCATTGCCGATATGGTCGCGACCCGTCGGCAAAGTGATTTCGGAGCAGAGGTTGGAGGTCGACACCTTGAGCCCCAGATCGCGGTGATGCTTGGGCATCGTGCGGTTCACGGTGTCGTTGAAGACGATATAGGGTTCGCCGGTGGCGAGGCGGACCTCCACCAGTTTCTGGAACAGGGCGCGGGCGTTGACGCTGCCGCGCACCGACTGGTCCTTGGGGCTGCGCAGGGCGAAGTCCTTGCCGTCGCGCACCGCCTCCATGAACTCGTCGGTCAGCAGGACGCCATGGTGCAGGTTCAGCGCCTTGCGGTTGAAGTCGCCCGACGTCTTGCGGATTTCCAGGAATTCCTCGATCTCCGGATGGGAGATGTCGAGATAGCAGGCGGCCGAGCCGCGGCGCAGGCTGCCCTGGCTGATCGCGAGGGTCAGCGAGTCCATCACGCGGACGAAGGGGATGATGCCGCTGGTCTTGCCGTTGAGGCCCACCGGCTCCCCGATGCCGCGCACATTGCCCCAATAGGTGCCGATGCCGCCGCCCCGGCTGGCGAGCCAGACATTTTCGTTCCAGGTGTTGACGATGCCTTCCAGGCTGTCGTCGACGCTGTTCAGATAGCAGCTGATGGGCAGGCCGCGTCCGGTGCCGCCGTTCGACAGCACAGGCGTCGCGGGCATGAACCAGAGGCGCGAGATATAGTCGTAAACGCGCTGGGCATGGTCGGCGTCGTCGGCATAGGCGGCGGCGACGCGGGCGAACAGGTCCTGATAGCTCTCGCCGGGCAGCAGATAGCGGTCCTGCAGCGTGTCCTTGCCGAAATCGGTCAGCAGCGCGTCGCGGCTGGCGTCGGTCACGACATGGAAACGGCGTTCCAGCACGGTTGACGAGCCCGGCGTGGGATCGGCCTTGGGGGCTGGCGCCTGGTCCGAAGGAGCGGGAGCCTTCTTCTTGTCCGCCACGGTTTCGACCACTTCGTCAATCACGGTTGCCACGTCGCTTGCACTCACCTGTTCGCTGTCTCGAAAATCCATGACCAGCTCCCCGAATGTTCCTGTTTCGTTCGATTCGGTCAAGCCGCTGCCGGCCGGGCCGAACGAATGTAGCATTATCGACCCGGTCAGGCACGGAGATGGGGCCAGCAGACGCGATCGCAAGGGCAAAAACAGCCTCCCTCCGGGAACCGGCCCGGTTGGTGCGATCACAATCTGTTGGGTAACCCCCGTTAACCCGATACAAGGGATAGTGCCACAGCTTCATTTCCTTTCAAGGGGGTAAATGACAGTTCGGGGACTCGGTTCATCGACGCGGAGACTCATTTCATCGACGGTCCGGCACGGCGCAGCGCAGCGACGCACGGACTTTCCTTGGCTTTGCAAAAGGCAAGAGGGACAATTTGGCGCGGAAAATAAATTTGGCTTGCCACGCAATTCTCCGGACCGGGCGATTCCGCCCTTGGCGCTTCGTGACGGATGGATGACAAGACAGGGGAACGGAATGGCACGAACCCATGGCCGACGAGAGGAGCCGACATGATTCTCTATTACCACCCCCTCTCCTCCTGCAGCTGGAAGGTGCTGATCGCCCTTTACGAGAACGGCACGGCTTTCGAGGCGCGCATGCTGGACGATCCGGCCGTGGCGGAGGCGTGGCTGGCGCTGTGGCCGCTGGGGAAGTTCCCCGTGCTGCGGGACGAGGCACGGGACAGGACGGTCGCGGAAACCAGCATCATCGTCGAATATCTGGGACGGCATCATCCCGGACCCTTCCGGCCGATTCCCGAGGATGCCGACGCGGCGCTGGAGGTGCGGCTGATGGACCGGCTGTTCGACCTCTATGTGATGACGCCGATGCAGGCGATCGTCGCGGACAAGATCCGGCCCGAGGGCGTGGCCCGCGATTCCCATGGCGTCGGGGAAGCGCGGCGAATGCTGGGCAAGGCCTATGCGTTGCTGGAGGCGCGGATGGCGGGGCGGCGCTGGGCGGCGGGCGACGATTTCACCTTGGCCGATTGCGCGGCGGCCCCGGCGCTGTTCTATGCCGACAAGATCGAGCCGATGCGCGGGGGCTTTCCGGGGCTGCGCGCCTATCTGGAACGGTTGGAGGCGCGGGAAAGCTTTGCCCGAGTGCTGCGGGAGAAGCAGCCCTGGTGGTCCATGTTTCCCTTTGCGGATTAGGCCTTAGGGATCGAGCAGCGCTTCCGAATCGCCTCAGGCCCGGCTCGGGGCCGTCTCGCGCGGCGCGGCACGGTCCCGGCGACGGCGCCACCAGCCCAATATCGCCTCGCCAGCGGGCCGTTCGACCAGCCGGTTGATCAGCGTGCCCAGCGCCAGCGCCACGGCGAACGCCGCCGCAAATCCCGCCCAGGGGCTATATCCCGCCTCCGCCATCTTGAGCATCACGACGAAACCGACATGCTGGTGGATGAGGTAGAAGGAATAGCTGATACCGCCCATCCAGACGAGCGGACGAAGGCTGAGGAAGTGCAGCCGCCCGGCGGTCAGCGCTGCGAAGGCGGCGAGCAGCAGGAGGCCGGCCAGCATGATGTCCGGGCTGTCGATCGTCGCGATCGACAGCAGCGCAAGCGCGGCATAGGGCGCCTGTTGCCGCCAGCTCCGCTGCCCTGCCCAGACGCGATAGGACAATATGCCGATGATGAAGAAGGGCACGTAGCGCAGCACCAGCAGCATCACGATCCGCTCCGGCATGCCCGGCCACAGCGCATAGAGCCAGCGCAGGGCCAGCCAGGCGAGCAGTACGGGTTCCAGCCGCCTGAGGCCCGTCCACTTCCAGATCGACAGCATGCAGACATAGAAGGCGATCTCTACCGTCAGCGTCCAATAGGCGCCGTCGACCTCCGGCAGGAAGGCGAAGCCCTGCAGCATGGTGACATTGGCCAGGATCGCCCCCGGCCCGATCAGCAGTTGCGAGACATGGGCCAGATATTCGACGCCCAGCGTCAGCAGCATGGCGACCAGATAGGCGGGATAGAGCCGGGCGAAGCGGTTGATCAGGAAATCGGCGGTGGTGCGGATGCGATCGAGCGTGAAGAAGATCGCGAAGCCGGAGATGGCGAAGAACAGCAGCACCCGGTAATTGCCGCCCAGAAAGCGGAAGGGCACATGGGCCGCCTGGGGGAACAGCTCATGGAAGCGCGTCGAATAGTGGAAGACGAGCACGCACAGCGCGCCCAGCCCCCGCAAGGCGTCCAATTCCGTCAGGCGGCGGGTGGAAGGGCGCGGCCCCGTCATGAGTCCGCCATAGCAACAGAACAGCAATCATACCGTTAATATCGTGGTTAACGCGCAGCCCGGCAGCATTTCCGGAAAAAAGCGGCGGTGGCGCGACGAGGCCCGTTGCGCGCCCGTCGGCCTATCGGCTGGCATGGCATTGCGCGTCAGCGGCGCAACCGGGGTGGAAAGCTATTGCCCGCCTGCTTCCGCGGCGCGTTTCAGCCCCTGCAACTGTTCGGCCAGCACCCTGTCGACGATCGGAGCGATGCCCGCCGCACCGGTGCGGAGATAGCCGCCGACGACATAGCTCATCCCGACGCGCGCGCCCTCGCCGTCGGGCGCAATGTCGAAGGTGAGCGTGCCGGTCACCGCCTCCGCCTGCAACGGGCCCAGCGCTCCGGACAGGCGCAACTGCCTGTCGGGCTGCGCCTGGATCACGCGGCCATGCTCGACGCTGCCTGGTCTGCCGTCCTTCCCCGGCACCTTCTCGCAAAAGCAGCCGCCGGCTACGGGATCAAGGCTGAGATTGGCGGCGTCGCCGCTATATGTATGCTGCCCGTTCCACCAGCGCCCCGGCTGCCCCAACAGCCGATAGACGGTGGCCGCGTCGGCGGAGATGTGGACGCTGTTCTCCACGGCGAAGCCATGATCGCTGCTGCCGGTGACGGCAGAATGGACCGGCGCAGCCATCGTCACGCCAGCCCATATCCATATCCGATGCTTTCCCATCGCGCCTTCCCTTCCCTGATCAGGAGGGTAGCCTAATGCCGATTGCCGCATTTGCCGAGCGGCCGAATGCGGCAAACTGGCGCGAACGGAGAGGTGTCAGGCGCCCTTGCCGTCCAATATGGCGGCAATCGCGACCGTCACATCGTCCATATCGGCCATGCCGTCGACCCGCGAGACGATGCCGCGCGCTTCGTAGATCGGCAGGATCGGCGCGGTCTTGGCGCGATATTCGGCCATGCGGGTGCGGACGGTTTCCTCATTGTCGTCGGGACGGCGCTTGAACTCGTGCCCATGGCACTTGTCGCACTCGCCCTCGACCTTGGGCTGCTTGAAGCTGTCGTGATAGCCCTCGCCGCAGGTCGCGCAGGTGAAGCGGCCGGTGATGCGCTCTACCAGGGCATCCTCGTTCACTTCCAGTTCGATCACATGGTCTAGGGTGCGGTTGCGGTCGGCCAATATGCCGTCCAGCGAATGGGCCTGCGCCTCGGTCCGCGGATAGCCGTCGAAGATCACGCCGGTTTCGGGCGCCAGGGCATCCAGCGCCTCCCCGATGATGCCGGAGACGATCTCGTCCGACACCAGTTCGCCGGCCTCCATCACCGCCTTGGCCTTGAGGCCGATGGGCGTCCCGGCCTTCACCGCCGCGCGCAGCATGTCGCCGGTCGAGAGTTGCACCATGGCCCGGCTGTCCACCAGGCGCGTCGCCTGCGTTCCCTTGCCGGCGCCCGGAGGGCCGAGCAGAATGATATTCATGTCGCGCATTCTCCCCTGTTCTTCGCGCTTTTTACCGTTCCGCGCCGCTTAGCGCAGACGCCCTTTCAGCTTCGCCTTCTTGATCAGATCCCCATATTGATGGGCGAGCAGGTGGCTCTGGATCTGCGTCACGGTGTCGACCGTAACATTGACGACGATCAACAGGCTAGTCCCACCAAGGTAGAAGGGAATGCCCGCCCGGGCGATCACGAATTCCGGCACCAGGCAGATGAAGGCCAGATAGGCCGCACCGATCACCGTGATCCGGGTGAGCACATAGTCGAGATAATTTTCGGTGTTCTTGCCCGGACGGATGCCGGGAATGAAGCCGCCATTGCGCTTCAGATTGTCGGCCGTCTCTTCCGGATTGAACACCACGGCGGTGTAGAAGAAGCAGAAGAAGACAATGCCGAGACCGTAGAGCGCCATATAGACCGGGCTGCCGTGCGACAGATACTGGTTCAGCGTCAGCACGAAATCGCCCAGCCTGCTCTCGCCCGCCACGGTCTGGCCGGCGAACTGAGAGACGGTGAGCGGCATCAGCAGCAGCGAGCTGGCGAAGATCGGCGGGATCACGCCCGCCGTGTTGACCTTCAGCGGCAGATGGCTGCGGTCGGCCTGCATCAGGCCCTGGCGCGTCTGGCGCTTGGGATATTGGATCAGCACCCGGCGCTGCGCCCGCTCCATGAAGCAGATGAAAGCGATGAGGCCGAAGCCCAGAACGATCACCAGGAAAATGACCAGGCCGGAAATCGCGCCCGTGCTGCTCGACTTGAACAGGTTGCTGAGCGTCACCGGCAATTGCGCGACGATGCCCGCCATGATGATGAGCGAGACGCCGTTGCCGATGCCGCGCGAGGTGATCTGCTCACCCAGCCACATCAGGAACATGGTGCCGCCGATCAGCGAGATCACCGCCGCGACGCGGAACAGATAGCCCGGATCGACCACCGCCTGCACGCCGGACTGGGCGCCGAAGCTTTCCAGCCCCACGGCGATGAAATAGCCCTGGACGGCGGTCAGGCCCACCGTGCCGTAGCGGGTATATTGGTTCAGCTTCTTGCGGCCGCTTTCGCCTTCCTTCTTGATCGCCGCGAGTTGCGGCGAGAGGGAGGCGGCGAGCTGTACCACGATCGAGGCGGTGATGTAGGGCATCACACCGAGCGCGATCAGGCTCATGCGCGACAGCGACCCGCCCGAGAAGGTGTTGAAGATGTCGAGGATGCCGCCATTGGTCTGCTTGTAAAGCTGCGACAGCGCGGTCGGATCGACGCCCGGCAGCGGCACGAAGCTCAGGAAGCGGAAAACGATCAGCGCGCCCAAGGTGAACCACAGGCGCTTCTTGAGGTCGGTCGCCTGGCTGAACTTCGCCAGGCTGAGATTGGATGCGAGCTGGTCGGCTCTCGATGCCATCTTGGCTGCCCTTCAAAACATCTTGCCGGGATTTGGAAAGCCCGGAGCGGAATCGCTAACCCCTTAGCGGGGCGATGGGGCGCTGTCGAACCGGGAATTGCACCCCGTCCATTCCGAATGGCCTTGCGCCTGTCGACAGGCTCAGCCTCCACTCGATACGGACGGCGAGGGTTCCGGAGTCCCCAAAACACGTGGCCCCGCTCACCCATATCGGGCAGCGGGGCCATGCTTGCAAGCCTTACGGCTTAATTCACGCCTTCTTCGCGGCCTTGGCGCTGCCCTTCTTGGCGGCGGCCTTTTCAGCGGCGGGAACGACGGCGATCACTTCGACCTTGCCGCCAGCCTTTTCGACGGCTTCGACAGCGCCCTTCGACGCGCCGGCGACGAGCAGGTTGACCTTGGCCGTCAGCTCGCCCTTGCCGAGCAGACGCACGCCATCCTTGCCGCCACGGGCCAGGGCGGCCGCCTTCAGCGCCGCGTGGTCGATGGTCGCATTGGCATCCAGCTTGCCGGCGTCGATCGCCTTCTGCACCGCGCCCAGGTTCACGATCGCGTAATCCTTGGCGAAGATGTTGTTGAAGCCGCGCTTCGGCAGACGCATGTGGAGCGGCATCTGGCCGCCTTCGAAGCCGTTGATGCTGACGCCCGAACGCGCCTTCGCACCCTTCTGACCGCGACCGGCGGTCTTGCCCTTGCCCGAGCCGATACCACGGCCGACGCGCATCCGGCCCTTGCGGGCGCCGGCATTGTCATTGAGTTCGTTAAGCTTGGTCATAATCTGCACTCGCTTTCGCTATGTTCGCGCGAAGGCCCGATCCACCAGGACCGGGCCGGAGCCCCGGCGAATGCCGGGGCCTCGTGAGGCTGGGCACATCCCGTTGGAAGAAGCGCCCAGCGGTTTGCGATCCCGGCTTGCGCCGGGATGACGGTTTAGTCGACCACCGCCACCATATGGGGCAGCTTCGCGATGGCGCCGCGGACTTCCGCAGTGTCTTCCAGCTCCACCACGCGGTGCATCTTGCCAAGGCCGAGGCCGATCAGAATCTTCTTCTGGGCTTCGGGACGGCGGATCGGTGAGCCGATCTGCTTGATCTTGATCTTCGCCATGATGTCTTACTCCGCAATCGCTTCGGCGTCCGCCTGGGCGACTTCGGCCGAGGCGCCGCCGCGACGGAGCAGGTCGGCAACCTTCTTGCCGCGACGCTGCGCCACCGCCTTGGGGCTGACCTGTTCACCCAGCGCCTCGAAGGTCGCCCGGATCATGTTGTAGGGGTTCGACGTGCCGTTCGACTTGGTCACGACGTCAGCGACGCCGAGGCTTTCGAACACGGCGCGCATCGGACCGCCCGCGATGATGCCCGTACCGGCAGGCGCCGAACGCACGGTCACCTTGCCGGCGCCGAAATGGCCCTTGCCGTCATGGTGCAGGGTGCGGCCTTCCTTCAGCGGAACGCGGACCATCGCCTTCTTCGCCGAAGCGGTCGCCTTGCTGATGGCTTCGGGCACTTCGCGCGCCTTGCCATGGCCGAAGCCCGCACGGCCCTTGCCGTCACCAACGACGACCAGAGCGGCGAAACCGAAGCGCTTGCCGCCCTTCACCGTCTTCGAGACGCGGTTGATGTGAACCAGCTTCTCGATCAGCTCCTCACCCTGTTCCTCGTCACGATTGCCGCGACGGTCGTCGCGACGGCCACGGCCGCCACGCTCGCCACGGTTGCGGTCGCCGCCACGGCCACGGCCCCGACCGGGACCCCGGCCTTCGGTCTGCTCGCCGCCTTCAACGGCCGCGGGTGCGCCCGGCTGGGCCTGGATATCGTTTTCGTCAGCCATGATCAGAACTCCAGCCCGGCTTCACGGGCCGCATCGGCCAGCGCTTTGACGCGGCCATGGAACAGGAAGCCACCACGGTCGAAGACGACCCGGGTGACGCCGGCGGCGGTCGCCGCAGCGGCAACGCGCTTGCCGACATCCGCAGCGGCATCGGCGGTGGCGCCGGTATTGCCGCGGACATCCTTGTCCAGGGTCGACGCGGCGGCCAGGGTCTTGCCCTGCGCATCGTCGATGATCTGGGCATAGATGTGACGGCCCGAACGGTGGACGCTGAGGCGCGGACGGGTGCCCGAAACAGCCTTGAGCGCGGTGCGGACGCGGCGGCGACGCCGCGCGAAGAGGGAAAGCTTTGCCATCTTACTTCTTCTTCCCTTCCTTGCGGAAGATGAACTCGCCGGCGTACTTGATGCCCTTGCCCTTATAGGGTTCGGGCTTGCGCCAGCGGCGGATCTCGGCGGCAACCTGACCCACCTGCTGCTTGTCGATGCCGCTGATCTCGACCGTGGTGTTGTCCGGGGTCTTGATCTCGATGCCTTCGGGCACCGCGAAGTCGACGTCATGCGAATAGCCGAGCTGCAGCTTCAGGGTCTTGCCCTGGGCATTGGCGCGGTAGCCGACACCGGTGATCAGCAGCTTCTTCGAGAAGCCCTCCGTCACGCCGGTGATCAGGTTCTGGATCAGCGTGCGCTGCATGCCCCAGAAAGCGCGGGCGCGCTTGCTGTCATTGGCAGGCTTCACCGCGATCGAGCCTTCCTCGATGCTGTAGGTGACTTCGTCGGCCAGCGGCAGCGACAGGGTGCCCTTGGGGCCCTTCACCGAAAGCTGGCCGTCGGCGATAGCGGCGGTGACGCCCGCGGGGACGGCAACCGGCTTCTTACCAGTACGGCTCATCAGAACACCTCCGCCAGCACTTCGCCGCCGACATTCTGCTCGCGCGCTTCGGCGTCGGACAGAACGCCCTTGGGCGTCGAGACAATGGTGATGCCAAGGCCGTTGCGCACGACGGGAAGTTCCTTGGAACCCGAATAGACGCGGCGGCCGGGCTTGGACACGCGGGCGACATGCTTGATCGCCGGCTGGCCCTCGAAATATTTCAGCTCGATGCGCAGGCCGGCATGCTTGCCGAGCAGTTCCTCGGAATAGCCGCGGATATAGCCTTCGCGCTGCAGCACGTCGAGCACGCGGGCGCGGAGCTTCGAAGCGGGGGACACAACGCTGTCCTTCTTCGCCTGCTGCCCGTTGCGGATGCGGGTGAGCATATCACCCAGGGGATCGGTCAATGCCATCTCAAATGATCCTTACCAGCTCGACTTGGTGACGCCGGGGATCAGGCCCTTGTTGGCCAGATCACGCAACTGCACGCGGCAGAGACGGAATTTGCGGTAATAGGCCCGGGGACGGCCCGTCAGCTCGCAGCGATTGCGCACGCGGGTCGGGTTGCCGTTGCGGGGGATTTCCGCCATCTTCAGACGCGCGATCAGACGCTCCGTGTCGTCGAGCGCGGTATCGGCTGCGATCGCCTTGAGCTTCGCATAGCGGCCGGCATATTTCTTCACCAGCTTCTTGCGGCGCTCATTCTTGTTGATCGAACTCAGTTTCGCCATGACTTAAGTTCTCTTTCTTAGCCTAACGGTTGGAAAGAGAAGCGGGACCTTTTCAGGCCGCCTGCTTCTCTTCGAGCGGGAAGGGGAAGCCGAAGAGACGCAGCAGTTCGCGCGCTTCCTCGTCCGTCTTCGCCGTGGTGGTCACGATGATGTCCATGCCGCGCACCTTGTCGATGCGGTCATAGTTGATCTCGGGGAAGATGATCTGCTCTTTGATGCCGAAGGCATAGTTGCCGCGGCCGTCGAAGCTCTTCGGGTTGAGACCGCGGAAGTCGCGCACGCGGGGCAGAGCGATGTTGATCAGGCGATCAAGGAACTCATACATGCGCTCGCGGCGCAGCGTGACCTTGGCGCCGATCGGCATGCCTTCACGCAGCTTGAACTGCGCGATCGACTTGCGAGCCTTGGTGATGACCGGCTTCTGGCCGGCGATCAGTTCCATTTCCTCGGCGGCCGAAGTGACCTTCTTCTTGTCCTGCGTGGCTTCGCCAACGCCCATGTTGAGCGTGATCTTCTCGATCTTCGGCACTTCCATGACGTTCTTGTAACCGAACTTCTCGGTCATCGCCTTGGCGATTTCGGCGTCATAGAGCGCCTTCGAGCGCGGGATGTACTTGTCGCTCATTACAGCACCTCACCGGACTTGACGGCGACACGGACCTTCTTGCCGTCGCGATCCTCGAAGCGGACGCGGGTCGGCTTGCCATCCTTGTCGGCGACAGCGACGTTCGAAATGTGGAGCGGCGCGGGCTTGCGCTCGATGCCGCCCTGCGGGTTCGCCTGGTCGGGCTTGCGGTGACGCGCATGCACGTTGATGCCTTCGACGAGGACCTTGTCCTCCTTCGGCAGCACCTGCAGGACGGCGCCGGTGCGGCCCTTGTCCTTGCCGGCCAGGATGACGACCTTGTCGCCCTTCTTGATCTTGGCAGCGCTCATTACAGCACCTCGGGGGCGAGCGAGATGATCTTCATGTGCTTCTTGGCGCGCAGTTCGCGAACGACCGGGCCAAAGATACGGGTGCCGATCGGCTCCTCGTTCTTGTTGATCAGCACGGCGGCATTGCCGTCGAAGCGAATCACGCTGCCGTCAGCGCGGCGCACGTCCTTGGCGGTGCGCACGATGACGGCGCGGTGCACGTCACCCTTCTTCACCTTGCCACGAGGCGCAGCTTCCTTGATCGAGACGACGATGATGTCGCCCACGCTCGCGAAGCGACGCTTCGAGCCGCCCAGCACCTTGATGCACTGGACGCGCTTGGCGCCGCTGTTGTCAGCGACGTCAAGATTGGATTGCATCTGGATCATGGATCCGGTTCCTTCTTATTTGGCCTACCGGGACAATTCCCGGCGGTTCCGAATTTCACTGCACTAGAGCCCTTGGCGAACCATCTGACTCTCCTTTGAGGAGCCATCTGACTCTACGCGAAGCGCGGGCCTGTACCCTTTCCAGGCGGAAAAGGCCAGCCCCGCGCGACACTTTTCTTCAAAGGCTCAGCGAGCCTCCCTCAGGCCGCCGTTTCCGGCGACTTGTGGGTGTCCACGCGCTCGATGACCTTCCAGGTCTTGAGCTTGGAAATCGGAGCGGTCTCCTCTATGCGGACCGTTTCGCCTTCCTTGTAGACATTGCCCTCGTCATGGGCATGGTACTTCTTCGAACGGCGGATGATCTTGCCGTAGAGCGCATGCTTAACCTTGCGCTCCACGCGAACCACCACCGTCTTGTCGGTCTTGTCGGAAACCACCGTTCCCGTCAGCACGCGCTTGGGCATCGTGTGATTTCCTTCTTACTTCGCAGCCGAGCGCGAACGCTCGGACTGAAGGGTCTTGATCTGCGCGATCGACCGGCGGACTTCACGCACGCGGCTGGGCTTTTCCAGCTGGTTGGTGGCCGCCTGGAAGCGCAGGTTGAACTGCTCGCGCTTCAGGTTGTTGAGTTCGGTCGACAGTTCGTCGTCCGTCTTGGTCTTGAGGTCGGCAACGTTCGCCACGGCTTAGCCCTCCAGGTGCGAGGTGTCGCCGAGGCGGGCAACGACCTTGGTCTTGATGGGCAGCTTCATCGCGGCGCGCGAGAAGGCCTCTGCTGCGAGCGGGCCGGGAACGCCGTCCAGTTCGAACAGGATGCGGCCGGGCTTGACGCGGGCCGCCCAATATTCGACCGAACCCTTGCCCTTGCCCTGACGGACTTCGGCGGGCTTCTTCGACACCGGCACGTCGGGGAACACGCGGATCCACAGACGGCCCTGACGGCGAAGGTGACGCTGGATCGCGCGGCGGGCCGCCTCGATCTGGCGGGCGGTGACGCGCTCGGGTTCCAGAGCCTTCAGACCGTAAGCGCCGAAGTTCAGGGCCGAACCGCCCTTGGCGTCGCCCTTGATCCGGCCCTTGAAGGTCTTGCGGAACTTCATTTTCTTCGGTTGCAGCATGACGCTATACCTACCTTATCTTCAGCGCGCCGGGCGCACGCCGGAGGTCTGAGCCTCCAGCATCAGCCGGTCGGTAGCCATCGGATCGTGACCAAGGATTTCGCCCTTGAAGATCCAGACCTTGATGCCGCAAACGCCATAAGCGGTGTGCGCTTCGGCTTCGGCATAGTCGACGTTCGCGCGCAGCGTGTGCAGCGGAACGCGGCCTTCGCGATACCATTCCACGCGGGCGATCTCCGCGCCGCCCAGACGGCCGCCGCAGGTGATCTTGATGCCTTCGGCGCCCAGACGCAGGGCGCTCTGCACCGCGCGCTTCATGGCACGGCGGAACGCCACGCGGCGCTCCAGCTGGTCGGCAATGCCCTGCGCGACGAGCTTGGAGTCGATTTCCGGCTTGCGAATCTCGACGATGTTCAGGCTGACGTCCGAAGAGGTCAGGCTGCCCAGCTTCTTGCGCAGCTTCTCAATGTCCGCGCCCTTCTTGCCGATGATGACACCGGGGCGGGCAGCGTAGATCGACACGCGGCACAGCTTGGCGGGACGCTCTATCACGACCTTGGAGATCGCGGCCTGCGGCAGGTTCTTCATGATATACTGGCGGATCTTCAGATCCTCCAGCAGCAGGCGGCCATAGTCGGCGCCTTCCGCGAACCAGCGGCTGTCCCAGGTACGGTTGATCTGCAGACGCAGACCGATCGGATTGCTCTTGTGACCCATGTCTCTTACGCCTCCGCTTCTTCAGCTGCTTCGCGAACGACGATGCGCACGCGGCTGAAGGGCTTCAGGATCCGGGTCGACTTGCCGCGGCCGCGAGCGTGGAAGCGCTTCATGGTGAAGCTCTTGCCCACCGATGCTTCCGCGACGACCAGCGAGTCGACGTCCAGATTATGATTGTTTTCCGCATTGGCGATGGCCGAAGCCAGCACCTTGCGCACGTCGACCGCCATCGCCTTCTTCGAGAAGGCGAGGATGTTCAGCGCGTCCTCGACCTTGCGGCCGCGGATGAGCGTGGCGACCAGGTTCAGCTTCTGGGCCGAACCACGGATCTGCGTGCCGACGGCCAGCGCCTCATTGTCGGCGACGCGACGGGGAGCCTTTTCCTTGCTCATTAGCGCTTGCCCTTCTTGTCGGCGGCGTGGCCGGGGAAGTAGCGGGTCGGGGCGAATTCGCCCAGCTTGTGACCCACCATGTCCTCGTTCACCGAGACCGGCACATGCTTGCGGCCGTTATAGACGTTGAACGTCAGGCCGACGAACTGCGGCAGGATGGTGGAACGGCGCGACCAGGTCTTGATCGGACCCGAACGGCCACCGGCGTCCTGCGCCACTTCCGCCTTCTTCAGAAGGCTGAGGTCCACGAACGGACCTTTCCAGACGGAACGAGCCATCTCGCTTACCTCTTCTTCTTCGCGTGGCGGCTACGGATGATGAACTTGTCCGTCGCCTTGTTGTGGCGGGTGCGCGCACCCTTGGTCGGCTTGCCCCAGGGCGTGACCGGATGACGGCCGCCCGAGGTCCGGCCTTCACCACCGCCATGCGGGTGGTCGACCGGGTTCTTCGCCACACCGCGCGTCAGCGGACGCTTGCCGAGCCAGCGGTTGCGACCGGCCTTGGCGAGATTGGTGTTGGCGTTGTCCGGGTTCGACACGGCACCGACGGTGCCCATGCAGTCCGAACGGATGTAGCGCTGCTCGCCCGAGGACAGGCGGACCATCACCATGCCACGATCGCGGCCGACGAGCTGGGCGTAGGTGCCCGCCGAACGGCAGAGCTGACCGCCCTTGCCGGGCTTCATCTCGATATTGTGGATGATGGTGCCGACCGGCATCTGGCCGAGTTCCATCGCATTGCCCGGCTTCACGTCGGTCTTCTTGCCCGCGACGACCTTGTCGCCGGGAGCCAGACGCTGCGGCGCCAGGATATAGGCCTGGGTGCCGTCGGGATAGTTGACCAGCGCGATGAAGGCGGTGCGGTTGGGGTCATATTCCAGACGCTCGACCGTGCCCTCGACGTCCCACAGGCGACGCTTGAAGTCGATGATGCGGTAGCGCTGCTTGTGACCGCCGGCGATGCCGCGCGAGGTCACATGACCCTTGTTGTTGCGGCCGCCGGTCTTACGCTTGCCTTCGGTCAGCGCCTTGACGGGCTTGCCCTTGTGCAGCGCGCTGCGGTCGACGAGGATCAGGCCGCGCTGGGCGGGGCTGGTCGGGTTGTAGCTCTTAAGCGCCATGGTCAGCGCACTCCTTCGGTGATGTCGATCGACTGGCCATCGGCCAGGCGAACGATCGCCTTCTTGACGTCCGAGCGCGTATAGGGCTTGCCCTTCCACTTCTTGGTCTTGCCCTTGGCGACCAGCGTGTTCACGCTCTTGACCGTCACGCCCCAAATGGCTTCGACGGCGGCCTTGATCTCCGGCTTCGACGCATCGTTGGCGACCTTGAAGACCACGGCGTTGTTCTCGGAGAGAAGGGTCGACTTCTCGGTGATGACCGGCGCGACAACGACGTCATAATGACGGTTGTCGACGGTCGCGGCTTCTTTCTTAGCCATTGAAACGGGCCTCCAGCTTTTCGACCGCGGCGCGGGTCAGCACCAGCGAATCGGCCTTCAGGATGTCGTAGACGTTGGCGCCGACGGCGGGCAGCAGGTCCACGCCGATGATGTTCGCCGAAGCCTTCGCGAAGCTGACGTTCACCGCGTCGCCGTCGATGAACAGAGCCTTGTTGAGGTTCAGCTTGGCGAGGTGCGCGACCAGCGCCTTGGTCTTGCCTTCCGCCACGTCGAGATTGTCGAGAACGATCAGCGATCCGTCCTTGGCCTTCGACGACAGGGCCATTTTCAGGCCGAGCGCACGAACCTTCTTGTTGAGGTCGTGGCCGAAGGTGCGGGCGCGGGCGCCGTGCGCCTTACCACCGCCGATGAACACGGGCGCCTTGCGGTCGCCGTGACGGGCGGTGCCGCCGCCCTTCTGACGGCCGAACTTCTTGCCGGTGCGGGCAACGTCCGAACGCTCGCGGGTGGCGCGGGCCGGAGCGCGACGCTTTTCGAGCTGCCAGGTGACGACGCGGTGCAGAATGTCGGTGCGGGGTTCGACGCCGAACACGGCATCGTTCAGTTCCACTTCACCGGCGGCTGCGGCATCGAGGGTCTGTACCTTGACCTTCATGATTAGCCCTCCTGGCCTTCGGTCGCTTCGGGAGCGGCCGCTTCTTCAGCGGGCGTTTCGGCCGGAGCGTTGTTGCTGTTGGCAGCCTGCTTCAGGCTCGCCGGATAGGGCGCGTCGGCTGGACGCTTGACCTTGACGGCGTCGCAGACGGTCAGCCAGGTGCCCTTGGCGCCGGGGACGCTGCCCTTGACGAACAGCAGGCCGCGCTCGACGTCCGTGCGGACGATTTCGAGATTCTGCTGGGTGCGCTCGCGGTCACCCATGTGACCGGCCATCTTCTTGTTCTTGAAGACGCGGCCCGGGTCCTGACGGTTACCGGTCGAACCATGGGCACGGTGGCTGATCGAGACGCCGTGGGTGGCGCGCATACCGCCGAAGCCCCAGCGCTTCATGGCGCCGGCGAAACCCTTACCCTGGGTGTGGCCGGCAACGTCGACCAGCTGGCCGGCGATGAAGTGGTCGGCCGCGATCTCGGCGCCGACATCGAGGAGCGCATCCTCGGCAACGCGGAATTCGACCAGGCGCGCTTTCGGCTCCACTTCCGCCTTGGCGAAGTGGCCGCGCTGCGGCTTGGCGACATTCTTGACCTTCGCGACGCCCGCACCGAGCTGAACCGCGACATAGCCGTCGCGATCTGTTTCCTTGCGGGCCACGACCTGATTGCCTTCAAGGGCCAGAACCGTAACCGGAATATGACGTCCGTCCTCCTGGAACAGACGGGTCATCCCGACTTTCTTAGCGATCACGCCTGTGCGCATCACCGATTACTCCCATAGAGGCCCGCCTTAGCAGCGGGCGTATCCAACGAAAAAACCGCTCAGGATTTCTCCCTCGCGGCCCAACCCCAATATAGATCACCCCGTCCGGGTTGGATGCCGACCCCTATTCGGGACCAGCGACGGGGGACCAGGACCACGAGCCCTTTCCGGTTCACCGGAGAGGCCGTGCGGTATCCCTGTGTCTTTTGAGCTTCCGGCCAGCGGAATGCCCGATACCCTGCCCACCTTGCGGGTTGGCAGGGACTTGCCGGCTTCAGGCCAGCTTGATCTCGACGTTCACGCCGGCAGCCAAATCCAGCTTCATCAGCGCGTCGACCGTCTGCGGCGTCGGCTGCACAATGTCAAGCATGCGCTTGTAGGTGCGGACCTCGAACTGCTCGCGCGACTTCTTGTCGATGTGCGGGCCACGGTTGACCGTGAACTTTTCGATGCGCGTCGGAAGGGGAATCGGACCGCGGATAAGGGCGCCGGTGCGGCGGGCGGTGTCGGCGATGTCGCCGGTCGCCTGATCGAGCACGCGATGATCGAACGCCTTGAGGCGAATGCGGATGTTGCTGTCCATTGTTCCTGTACCGATGCGAAAGAGCCAAAACCCGGAGCATTTTCAGAAATCAGCCGGAGCAGCCGATGATTTATGAAAATGCGCCAACCAAAAAATATCCGCCCCGTTCCTTGCCCTTCTAGCTCGACTGGAGCCGGAGAAAGGCGATCCGGGGCGGTAAAAAACTCAGCGGCGCGAATCAGGCGATTCGCGCCGCTGCGGTCCTATATTACTTCGAGATCGTGCCGACAACCCCTGCGCCGACGGTGCGGCCGCCTTCGCGGATGGCGAAGCGGAGACCCGCGTCCATCGCGATCGGGGCGATCAGCTTCACGCCGAGCTTCACGTTATCGCCGGGCATGACCATCTCGGTACCCTCGGGCAGGATCACTTCGCCGGTCACGTCGGTGGTGCGGAAGTAGAACTGCGGACGATAGTTGGCGAAGAACGGAGTGTGACGACCGCCTTCTTCCTTCGACAGGACGTAGACTTCCGCGTCGAACTCGGTGTGCGGGGTGATGGTGCCGGGCTTGGCCAGAACCTGACCGCGCTCGACTTCTTCACGGCCCACGCCACGGATCAGCGCGCCGATGTTGTCGCCGGCCTCACCCTGATCGAGCAGCTTGCGGAACATTTCGACGCCGGTCACGGTGGTCTTGCGGGTATCCTTCAGACCGACGATCTCGACTTCCTCGCCAACCTTGACGATGCCGGTCTCGACGCGGCCGGTCACGACGGTGCCGCGACCCGAGATGGAGAACACGTCTTCGATCGGCATCAGGAACGGACGATCGACCGGACGCTCCGGCTGCGGGATGAACGAGTCGACAGCGGCCATCAGCTTCAGAACGGCGTTCTTGCCGATTTCGTCGTTCGAACCGTCCAGAGCCTTGACGGCCGAACCGGGGATGACGGGGATGTTGTCGCCGTCGAAGTCGTAGGACGACAGCAGTTCGCGGATTTCCAGCTCGACCAGTTCCAGGATTTCCGGATCGTCGACGAGGTCAACCTTGTTCATGAACACGACGAGCTGCGGCACGCCGACCTGGCGGGCGAGCAGGATGTGCTCGCGGGTCTGCGGCATCGGGCCGTCGGTGGCCGAAACGACGAGGATCGCGCCGTCCATCTGGGCCGCGCCGGTGATCATGTTCTTGACGTAGTCGGCGTGACCCGGGCAGTCGACGTGCGCGTAGTGACGGGCTTCGGTCTCATATTCGACGTGGGCGGTCGAGATGGTGATGCCGCGCTCGCGCTCTTCGGGCGCCTTGTCGATATTGGCATAGTCGACGAAGGTCGCGCCGCCGGTTTCAGCGAGCACCTTGGTGATCGCCGCGGTCAGCGAGGTCTTGCCATGGTCGACGTGACCGATGGTGCCGATGTTGCAGTGCGGCTTGTTCCGCTCAAACTTAGCCTTAGCCAT
Source organism: Sphingobium sp. SA916 (assembly GCF_002894065.1). Classification (NCBI taxonomy): domain Bacteria; kingdom Pseudomonadati; phylum Pseudomonadota; class Alphaproteobacteria; order Sphingomonadales; family Sphingobiaceae; genus Sphingobium; species Sphingobium sp. SA916. Next base: position 29,093 of record NZ_LXYF01000042.1, on the reverse strand, counting down.
TTTATCCTACCTTCTAATCAAATCAGCTTTGGTCTGACCGCTCGGCCGCGCCTCGCGAAGGCGCGTCCATAGCAGCAAATTTAGAGAATGCCAGCCCAAAACCGAGCCGCTTGCGCGGCCCGGCCCGGGAAATTCATCAGGCCATCTTCGCCTTGACCTCGTCCGCCACATTCTGCGGCACTTCGTCATAGTGCGAGAAGATCATCGAGTAGTTCGCGCGCCCCTGGGTGAACGAGCGAAGCTGGTTCACATAGCCGAACATGTTGGCCAGCGGGACCATCGCCTCGACCACCTGCGCGTTGCCGCGGCTGTCGGTGCCCTGGATCTGGCCGCGGCGGCTGTTCATGTCGCCGATGACGTCGCCCAGATATTCCTCCGGGGTCACGACCTCGACCTTCATGATCGGTTCAAGCAGCTTGATGCCCGACTTGGCGGCCGCCTCGCGCATGGCGCCGCGGGCGCAGATTTCGAAGGCCAGGGCCGACGAGTCGACGTCGTGATAGGCGCCGTCCGTCAGATGGACTTCGAAGTCGATGATCGGGAAGCCGATGAGATGACCGGTCTCGGCCGTCTCGCGGAAGCCCTTTTCCACCGACGGGATATATTCGCGCGGGATGTTGCCGCCCTTGATCTCGTCGAAGAACTGGTAGCCCGAACCGCGCTCGCCGGGGATGACGGTGACCTTGACGCGGCCGAACTGGCCCGAGCCGCCCGACTGCTTCTTGTGGGTGTAGTCGATGTCGACCTTCTTCGCGAGATATTCGCGATAGGCGACCTGCGGCGCGCCGACATTGGCCTCGACCTTGAACTCGCGCTTCATGCGGTCGACGAGGATTTCGAGGTGCAGTTCGCCCATGCCCTTGATGATGGTCTGGCCCGATTCGTGGTCGGTCGAGACGCGGAAGGACGGATCCTCGGCGGCCAGGCGGTTGAGCGCGATGCCCATCTTTTCCTGGTCGGCCTTGGTCTTGGGTTCGACCGACAGCTCGATCACCGGCTCGGGGAATTCCATCCGCTCCAGGATGATCGGCTGGCGCTCGGCGCACAGCGTATCGCCGGTGGTGGTTTCCTTGAGGCCCGCCAGGGCGACGATGTCGCCGGCATAGGCGGTGTCGATGTCCTCACGCGAGTTGGCGTGCATGAGGAGCATGCGGCCGATCTTTTCCTTCTTGTCCTTGACCGAGTTCAGATAGCTGCCCTTGGTCAGCGTGCCCGAATAGACGCGCAGGAAGGTGAGCGAACCCACGAACGGGTCGTTCATGATCTTGAACGCCAGACCCGAGAAGGGCGCGTCGTCGGCCGTCTTGCGGCTGTCGGGCTCGTCGGTGTCGGGGTTGATGCCCTGAACGTCGGGAATGTCGAGCGGCGAGGGCAGATAGTCGACCACCGCGTCGAGCAGCGGCTGGACGCCCTTGTTCTTGAACGCCGAACCGCACAGCACCGGCACGAAGGCATGGCCCAGCGTGCCCTTGCGGATCAGCTTCTTGAGCGTGGCGACGTCGGGCAGATTGCCTTCCAGATAGGCTTCCATCGCATCGTCGTCCTGTTCGACGGCGAGCTCGATCAGCTTCTCGCGATATTCGGCGGCCTTGTCGGCGAGGTCGGCCGGAATCTCCTCATAGGTGAACTCGGCGCCCAGATTCTCATCCTTCCAGATGATGGCGCGGTTCTCGACCAGGTCGACCAGGCCCTTGAAGTCCGATTCCGCACCGATGGGCAGATAGAGGACGGCCGGGGTGGCGCCCAGACGGTCGATGATCGTCTGCACGCAATAATAGAAGTTGGCGCCGGTGCGGTCGAGCTTGTTGATGAAGCACATCCGCGGAACCTTGTACTTGTCCGCCTGGCGCCACACGGTTTCCGACTGCGGCTCAACGCCTGCGACGCCGTCGAACGCGGCGACCGCGCCATCGAGCACGCGCAGCGAACGCTCGACTTCGATGGTGAAGTCGACGTGGCCGGGGGTGTCGATGATGTTCAGGCGATGATCGTTCCAGAAGCAGGTCGTCGCAGCCGACGTGATGGTGATCCCACGCTCCTGCTCCTGCTCCATCCAGTCCATGGTGGCGGCGCCGTCATGGACTTCGCCGATCTTGTAGGACTTGCCGGTATAGTAAAGGATACGCTCGGTCGTGGTGGTCTTGCCGGCGTCGATATGCGCCATGATACCGAAATTGCGATAGCGTTCGAGCGGATGGCTGCGGGCCATGATGCTTCTCCGTTGCCGGCGCGCCGGCGGTTGGGGATTCGTTAAATCTGCGCGTGGCCCCTAAACCAATCCGTCCGCCATGGGTAGCCACCCGTGGCGAACGGACCGATTTTTCGAAACCATGAGAGGAAGCGGACGATATGGGCGCCCGCTTCGCCTTTTTCCAGCGCCGAATTACCAGCGATAGTGCGAGAAGGCGCGGTTCGCTTCCGCCATGCGGTGCGTGTCTTCGCGCTTCTTGACGGCATTGCCGCGGTTGTTGGCGGCGTCCAGCAGTTCACCCGACAGGCGGGCGGCCATGGTGGTTTCGCTGCGGTTGCGCGACGCGGTGATCAGCCAGCGGATCGCCAGCGCCTGGGCGCGCTCCGGGCGCACTTCGACGGGGACCTGGTAGGTCGCACCACCGACGCGGCGGCTGCGGACCTCGATGCCGGGCTTCACATTGTTCAGCGCGTCATGGAACATGGCGATCGGGTCCTTCTTGGACTTCGCCTCGACAGTGTCGAGAGCGCCGTACACGATGGACTCGGCGACGGCCTTCTTGCCGTCCTGCATGATGCTGTTCATGAACTTCGACAGCACGACATCACCGAATTTGGGATCGGGCAGGATGACGCGCTTTTCGGGGCGACGACGACGTGACATATTACTGGTCTCCCCTTACTTCGGACGCTTGGCGCCGTACTTCGAACGGCTCTGCTTGCGGTCCTTGACGCCCTGGGTATCCAGAACGCCGCGCAGCACGTGATAGCGCACACCGGGAAGGTCGCGCACGCGGCCGCCGCGGATCAGCACGACGCTGTGCTCCTGAAGGTTGTGGCCTTCACCCGGAATGTAGGTGATGACTTCGCGCTGGTTGACCAGGCGCACCTTCGCCACCTTGCGGAGAGCCGAGTTCGGCTTCTTCGGGGTCGTCGTGTAAACACGGGTGCAAACGCCGCGCTTCTGCGGGTTCGCTTCCATTGCAGGGACCTTCGACTTGGTCTTCTGCAGTTCGCGGCCCTTGCGGACCAGCTGGTTGATCGTTGGCATGAAGCCCTTCACCTTTTTCAGTTACTTTACCGCATGCATTCCCGCGTTCCTTGCGGCCTGGAAAACGAATCGCCTCCAAACAGCAAAGGCTCCGGCGGAAACCCGCCCGGAGCCGCAAGAGCACCGGCAATGTTCAGCTCTGATGCCCTGAGGACCGGGGTTCGGCGCGAACGAATCCGTCCATTCCGGCCTTTGGGCAGGCGCGCCTATAGCCATGTGGCGGCCACCGGTCAAGAACAGGCCCGACGATCCGCTCCGTCCCGATCCGACGTGGCGGGACGGCAGGAGATGACGCCTTTCTATCCGGCGCAGCAGAGTCCGACGAGGCCGGTTTGCGAAGGGCGGAGAGCGCCGGCAAAAATTTCGCGGGGGACCGGAACCCTTTGCCCGGTTCCACGTTTCACCCCGTTCATCTTTCGACTCGTCACGACTCCGTTCCCCCGGATTCGCGCGACTCGATTCCTTTTGTTAGCGCCCCGTTCACTAAAAAAGCATGCGGGGTCGCAATTGTCGCAATGGAGCAAGATGGGGGCAGCCGCCCTCTGGGCCGGCATGACCGCCCGGTGTTCGAAGCTGTGTCCGGAACGGGAGATTTTCCTGCGCTCCGGCGGCCAGGTGAAGTTCATCCGGATTTCGCGCAGGGCGCAGCTCGCCACGGTCGGCCTGCTCTCTTCCGCCTTGATCGGTGGGCTTGGGCTATCCCTGTCCATGGCCGCCAACAACGCGGAGATCGAGCAGGAGCGCGCCGCCCTCGCCGCCCGTGACAAGGCCGTTGCTCACAGCGCCAGCCAGGTCGAGCGCTACCGCAAGTCGGTCGACCAGCTCGCGCAGGAGTTGCAGGAACGCCAGGATTTCATGGACGACCTCTACCGCACGCATTTCGGTCAGGAGGGCGCGGCCCCGGCCGGCGATGTGGTCGGCAAGGCCGACAGCGGAACCAGGAACGGCACGTCCAAGCTCGACACCAAGATCAGCGTCGCGCCCGAAGCGGCGCCGTTGTTCCGGATCGACGCGCGGCAGCGCCGTTTTGCCGCCCTGCTGACCGACGCCGTCCGGCATCGTGCCGACAAGGCCGCCGCCGCGATCCGCAGCTTCGGCCTCAATCCCGACAGCCTCGCCCGCACGGCGGCCCGCGCGCAGGGCGGCCCCTTCGTGCCATGGGAAGGGCAGGACGTCCTGCCGGACGAGTTCGAAAAGCTCGCCCAGGCGCTGTCCCGCATGGAATTTCTGGAAGGGAGCCTGCTCGCCATCCCCTCAGGCAAGCCCACGGCGACGCCGATGCTGAGCAGCAGCTATGGCTATCGGAGCGATCCGTTCAACGGCCATGCGGCCTTTCACGCGGGTCTGGATTTTCCCGGCAGCATGGGCCAGCCGATCCTGGCGGCCGCATCGGGCAAGGTCAGCTTCGTGGGCCAGCGCAGCGGCTATGGCAATGTGGTCGAGGTCACCCATGGCAATGGCATCCTGACCCGATATGCCCATCTTTCGGGCTTCAGCGCGCGGGTCGGCCAGCAGGTGGCGCGCGGCGACGCCATTGCGCGGATGGGATCGACGGGCCGCTCCACGGGGCCGCATCTTCATTTCGAGGTGCGGGTGAACGGCAATGCCATCAATCCCCGCCGCTTCCTGGAGGCCCGCAAGGATGTCCTCCAGATCCAGCAGATCGCCACGGCGCGTCTGGCGGATGTCGGCGGCCGCGGTTAGCGCTTTTGCTTCCGGCTGATCCGGATTTCCAGCTCCGCCTGATCCGCGCGCCTGCCTGCCGGGGGTTCATCTGCCCGAAAAGGAAAAGGGGCCGGAAACCCGACCCCTTCCCTTGCATTCGTAACGGTCGAACCGATCAGCGCTTCGAGAACTGGAAGCTGCGGCGGGCCTTGGCCTTGCCGTACTTCTTGCGCTCGACGGCGCGGCTGTCGCGGGTCAGGAAGCCTTCGGCCTTGACCGCGCTGCGCAGCGCCGGCTCGTACTTGGCGAGCGCCTGGGCGATGCCGTGCTTGACTGCGCCGGCCTGGCCGGACAGGCCGCCGCCCTTGACGGTGGCGATCACGTCATACTGGCCTTCGCGCTCGGTGACGCCGAAGGGCTGGTTGATCACCAGACGCAGGGTCGGGCGGGCGAAGTAGATTTCCTGATCGCGGCCGTTGACCGTGATCTTGCCGGTGCCGGGCTTCACCCAGACGCGGGCGACGGCATCCTTGCGGCGGCCGGTCGCATAGGCGCGGCCGAGGCTGTCGATTTCCTGGGCGCGCAGCGGAGCCGAGGGCTGGACCGGAGCGATCGGCGCGTCGGCGGCGACGGTTTCGGCAGCGGCCGGAGCGTTGGCGGTCAGCGACGCGAGGTCGGACAGGGACTGGCGGTTATCGGACATTATGCACCCACCTTGTTCTTGCGGTTGCGCGACGCGAAGTCGAGCACTTCGGGGTTCTGCGCGGCGTGCGGATGTTCGGCGCCGGCGAAGATGCGCAGGTTGCGCATCTGCTGACGGCCCAGCGGACCGCGGGGGATCATGCGCTCGACGGCCTTTTCCAGGACGCGTTCGGGGAAACGGCCTTCCAGAACCTTCTGGGGGGTGGTTTCCTTGATGCCGCCGGCATAGCCGGTGTGCTTGTAATAGACCTTGTCGGTCAGCTTGCGGCCGGTGAACTTCACCTTTTCCGCGTTGATGATGATGACATTGTCACCGCAATCGACATGGGGGGTGAAGCTCGGCTTGTGCTTGCCGCGCAGGATGTTCGCGACGGTCGAGGCGAGGCGGCCGACGACGAGGCCTTCCGCGTCGATCAGGACCCACTTCTTTTCGACCGTGGCCGGGGTCGCCGGCTTTGTGGTCTTCATCAGCGCCTTCATGGTGCCAATACTCCAAGAATGAAACAGTGAATTGAAGGCTGTTTCCAGCTTTCGGAAGATGCGCGCTAATGACGGGTGGAAGGGCGCAAGTCAAGAGATTCGGCGGCTTTGCTGACGGGTAAAATAATACCTGTCGATCAGCCCGTCCGATCGTCCACCCACCGGGCGAAGGCGGCGTGGGCCGCGTCGACGGGCAGAGCGAGGATCGCCGGAACCCGATAATCGTGCAGTTCCGCGATGCGCGCCATCAGCGCGTCGCGGCGGGCGGGCGCGGTCTTGAAGAGGACGGGCACCTCCGCCGCGGTATCGACCGCGCCGTTCCATTCGTAGATGGAGGTCGCCTCCCCCAGCAGGTTCGCGCAGGCGGCCAGCCTTTCCTCCACCAGCTGGCGGGCGATGCGGGTCGCGGCCTCCCGCGAGCCGAACAGCGTGTAGACGAGCGCGACGGCGCTCATCCCCGGCGTTCCCCCAGCGCATGGGCGCCCCAGGTCGCGGACGCCACCACCAGCGCGCCGACCGCCTGGTGCAGCACCGCCAGCGGCAGGGCGATGCCGCTAATGACCGTGGCGATGCCGAGCGCGACCTGCGTGCCCACCGCCGCGTTGATCGCGATGGAGGGGCCGCGCTGCCCCGCCTGCTTCGCCATGCGCGCCAGCATGACCAGCAGGATCGCGGCGACCCAGGCCCACCAGCGATGGATGAAATGGACGAGATAGGGATCGCTGGAAAGGGTGGCCCAGAGCGAACCCAGCCATTCGATCCCCTCCGGCACCAGATGGTCGTTCATCAGCGGCCAGGTGCTGGAGACATAGCCCGCGTCCAGGCCGGCGGTGAAGGCGCCGAACATGAGTTGCACCAGCAGCGCCAGCAGCGCGACCACCGCGAAGGGATGGAGCATGGCGGGCCTGGCGAAGGGGGTCTTCGCGCGGGTCAGCAGGTCGAGCGCGGTCCAGATCAGCCCGCCCATGATGAACAGCGCCGTCAGCAGATGCACCGCCAGCCGGTAATGGCTGACGTCGGTGCGCACCGACAGGCCCGATTCCACCATCCACCAGCCGATCGCGCCCTGCAGCCCGCCAAGCGCCAGCAGCGCGACGAGACGGAAGCCATAGCCCTGCGGGATCGCCCGTTTCCACGCGAACCAGAGCAGCGGCAGCGCGAAGGCGACGCCGATCAGCCGCCCGAGCAGACGGTGCACCCATTCCCAGAAGAAGATGAACTGGAAGTCGCCCAGCGTCATGCCCTGCCGCAACTGCCGATATTCGGGAATCTGCTGATAGGCGCGGAACGCCTCCATCCACTGGTCGTGGGTCAGCGGCGGGATGGCGCCGCTGATCGGTTTCCATTGCGTGATCGACAGGCCGGATTCGGTCAGGCGGGTGATGCCGCCGACCACGACCATGCAGAAGACGAGGGCGGCGACCGTCAGCAGCCAGCGCGCGATCGGCGCGGGGCGTGGGACGGCGGTGGCGGGGCGGCTCAGGGTCGTCGCGGTCATGGCGCCGATCCATGCGCGCTTGTTTCGCCTGTTGCAAGGATAACCCTGACCGGTGGACAAAAGGTCGTAACGCCTTCTGCCTGAACGGATACAAAGCACCGGACAGGCGTATCTCGCCCTATGAACAGGCTGACCGAGGATAATCGATGAGCGGCGCGCCGGGCATAGCGGAGATGATCGCCGCGCAGGGGCCGCTGGGCGCCCTGACCGCGCGCATCGACGCCGGATCGCCGCTGGGGCCGGTGCACGGCTGGTCCCCGGCGCTGGTGTCGACCGTCCGGCTGATGCTGTCGTCGCAGGCGGAGATCGTGCTGTTCTGGGGCCCCGATCTCTGCGCGCTCTACAACGAAGCCTATGCGCCCACCATCGGGGACAAGCATCCCCGCGTGCTGGGCCGCCCGGCGCGGGAGGGGTGGACGGAACTGTGGGACGATCTGGAGCCGCTGCTGCGTTCCGTCGTCGACGAGGGGCAGTCCGTGCATGCCAAGGACCGCCCCTTCTATATCGAGCGGGACGGCGGACAGGGCGAACAGGTGTTCTTCGACATCAACTATTCCCCGGTGTTCGAGACGGACGGCTCCGTCGGCGGCGCGCTGTGCATCGTCAGCGAGACGACCAAGAGGGTGGTCGCGGAAAAGGAGATGCGCGCCGATCGCGCCCGCCTCTGGGCATTGGCGCGCGACCCGTTCCTGGTCGCCGACCGGGACGGCACCTGGCTGGCCGCCAGCCCCGCCTGGACCGAAATATTGGGATGGAGCGAGGCGGACCTGATCGGGCGCACGTCCGAATGGATGGAGCATCCCGACGATCTGGAGAAGACGAAGGGGGAGATCGCCGGGCTGGCGCGGGGCATGCCGACGGTGCGATTCGAAAACCGGTTCCGGGCGAAGGACGGCAGCTACCGCAATTTCAGCTGGACGGCGGTGCCGGAAAACGACCTTATCTATTGCGTCGCCCGCGACGTGACCGAGCAGCGCGCCCATGCCCGGGCGCTGGCGGAGGCGGAAGAGGCGCTGCGGCAGGCGCAGAAGATGGAGACGCTGGGCCAGTTGACCGGCGGCGTCGCGCATGACTTCAACAATCTGCTGCAGATCGTCACCGGCAATCTGGAACTGCTGCAACGCGGCCTTCACGAGGATCAGGCGCGGCTGCGGCGCGCCGCCGACAATGCCATGGCGGGCGCGGAGCGCGCCGCGCTGCTGACGCAGCGGCTGCTCGCCTTTTCCCGCCGCCAGCCGCTGGCGCCCGAGCAGATCGACCCCAACCGGCTGGTCAGCGGCATGTCCGACCTGCTCAACCGCACATTGGGCGAGACGATAGAGGTGGAGACGATCCAGAGCGCGCGCATCTGGCCGATCGAGATCGACGTCAACCAGATGGAGAATGCGCTGCTGAACCTGGCGGTGAATGCGCGCGACGCCATGCCGGACGGCGGCAAGCTGACCATAGAGGTGGCCAATACCCATATCGACGAGGATTATGCCGCGCAGGAGGCGGAGGTAAAGCCCGGCCAATATGTGCTGATCAGCGTGTCCGATACGGGCGAGGGCATGGACGAGGAGGTGCTGAGCCACGCCATCGAACCCTTCTTCACCACCAAGGAGGTCGGGCGGGGCACCGGCCTTGGCCTGTCGATGGTCTATGGCTTCATCAAGCAGTCCGGCGGCCATATCCGCGTCTATTCCGAAAGCGGCCATGGCACGACGGTCAAGATCTACCTTCCCCGCTTCTACGGTCCGCTGCCGGACAACGACACCGGGTCGGTGGACCGCGCCGCGCCGATATGCGGCGGCGACGAGACGGTGCTGGTGTGCGAGGATGACGAGAAGGTGCGCGCCTATACCGTCGATGTGCTGAAGGAACTGGGCTATCGGGTGATCGAGGCGAATGACGGCGCGGCGGCCTTGCAGGCGCTGGACAGCGCTTCGCAGTCCATCGACCTGCTGTTCACCGACGTCATCCTGCCCGGCGGCATGACCGGGGCCGACATCGCGCAACAGGCGCGCGCGGAGCGGCCGGGGCTGAGGGTGCTGTTCGCCACCGGCTATGCGCGCAACGCCATCATCCATCACGGGCGGCTCGATCCGGGCGTGGAACTGCTGACCAAGCCGTTCACCTATGCCGAACTGGCCGCCAAGGTGCGCGACATGCTGGACCGGAACGGAGCGCGGCAGGTGGGGTGAAGCCCGAGTTGAAGGGAAGTTCGAGAATGCGGATACCCGCCCCTGTCAGGGCGGCGCCTACCTCAAGCGCTTCCTCCAGCCCGATGCCGCGCCGGATCGCGCAAATGGGCGGCGCGCCTTCGGCCAGCAGGTCGTCCAGGGTCATGAGGGGTCTCCGTGAGATGGGGCATTGGAGGGATGGGGCGTTGGCGGATGGGGCGGCGGGAACAGCCTCTCTCCTCCCCGGTCCTCATCAGGACAGCCCCCCATCGGGACAGCCCCCATCAGGACAGGCCCCCATCAGGACAGACCAGCGAGCGAGCAGGCGTCGCCGTCCAGCGTCTCGCTCGGCACGCCGCGCCTGCCCAGCGCCTGGGCGTAGCGCACCGAGAGTCGGGCGTCCCCGATCAGCCATATGTCGTCCGCCTGTCCGGACGTGGCGAGTCCGGACGTGGCGAGGATTTCCGCCACCTCCGACCCGATCAGCAGGCCCGACAGATAGCCTGCCGACCAGTCCGCCGAACGCCCGTCGCGCAGCCGCATGCTGCGCGCGGCGAACAGGGAGGAGAGCAGACGCCCCTCCTCCTCCGCCCGGCGCAGGCCGTCGGCGAAGCCCTGCGCCTCCTGCGCCGGATCGGGCCGGTCGGCCGGCGCGCCCAGGGTGGAACGATCCCGCAGCAGGGCGAAAAGCTCCCCCGTCGGCATGGTCCGGAAGGAGGTGACGCGGCCATCCTGCACCACCGCCCATTTATTGTGGGTGCCGGGCAGGACGATGAGCCGGCGGCCCTGCCCCAGCGCCGGATCGCGCGCGATGGCGCCGAATATCTGCGTTTCCTCTCCGCGCATGAGGTCGGGCGCGCCGACCGTCCCGGTGCAGGCGAGGCCCGCCATGATCGCGACGGGCACGCCGCGCCAGTCGAACCGCGCCGCCGCCGCACGCCAGGTCGCGGCGTCGGCGGGGCAATCCGCATAGGGCGCCTCCACCCAGCCGTCGCGGGCGCCGGCCATGCCGCAAAGGCGTATTTCCGTCGGCGCGGCTTCCTCCAGCCAGGGGGCGATGGTGGCGGCGAAGGCCGCTTCCGCCTGCCCGGCCGCCGCAGCGATGCCGGGGCCGTCATGGCGGGCGGTGACGCGGCCCTGCTCGATACGGAACAGCCGAAGGCGGCTGGTGCCCCAGTCCCCGACGACCTCGTAGCGGCTCAGCAAATTCGTCACCTGGCCCGAACCATCCTTGAATTTCTATTTGTATGAGTATATCGGAGAGGCAAGCGCGTCAACGTGCCCGAGAATCCATTGACCATTTTCTTCGACAGGGTGCCTTCTCAATGAGCGATTCGTCCAAGCCCGCCAACAAGCTGCGCAGCCGCGCCTGGTTCGACAACCCAGACAATATAGACATGACCGCGCTCTATCTGGAGCGTTATCTGAATTTCGGCCTGAGCCTGGACGAACTGCGCAGCGGCAAGCCGATCATCGGCATCGCCCAGACCGGCAGCGACCTGTCGCCCTGCAACCGCCATCATATGGTGCTGGCCGAGCGCGTGCGCGAGGGCATTCGGGAGATGGGCGGCATCGCGCTGGAGTTTCCGGTCCACCCGATCCAGGAAACCGGCAAGCGGCCGACGGCGGGGCTGGACCGCAACCTGGCCTATCTGGGGCTGGTCGAGGCGATCTACGGCTATCCGCTGGACGGGGTGGTGCTGACCACGGGCTGCGACAAGACGACGCCCGCGCTGCTGATGGCGGCGGCGACGGTCAACATCCCCGCCATCGCCCTGTCGGTCGGGCCGATGCTGAACGGCTGGTTCAAGGGCGAGCGGACGGGTTCGGGCACCATCGTCTGGCATGCGCGGCAATTGCTGGCCGCGGGCAAGATCGACGATGAGGGCTTCATCAAGCTGGTGGCGTCCTCCGCGCCGTCGACCGGCTATTGCAACACCATGGGCACGGCGACGACGATGAACTCGCTGGCCGAGGCGCTGGGCATGATGCTGCCGGGATCGGCGGCGATCCCCGCGCCCTATCGCGACCGGCAGGAGGTCGCCTACCTCACCGGCAAGCGCATCGTCGAGATGGTGGCGGAGGACCTGAAGCCGTCCGACATCCTGACGCTGGACGCGTTCCACAACGCCATCGTCGTCAATTCGGCCATTGGCGGGTCGACCAACGCGCCGATCCACCTGGCGGCGATCGCGCGCCATGCGGGGGTGGAGCTGCCGCTCAAGGATTGGGAGACGGTGGGGCACAAGGTGCCGCTGCTGGTGAACCTCCAGCCCGCGGGCGAATATCTGGGCGAGGATTATTATCGCGCCGGCGGCGTGCCGGCGGTGGTGGGCCAGCTGATCGAACAGGGCCTGATCCGCGAGGGCGCGATGACCGTCAACGGCAAGACCATAAGCGAGAATTGCCGGGGCGCGGAGATCGAGGACGAGAAGGTCATCCGTCCCTTCGCCCAGCCGCTGAAGGAGGAGGCCGGGTTCCTGGTGCTGTCGGGCAATCTGTTCGACGCGGCGGTGATGAAGACCAGCGTGATTTCGGACGAGTTCCGCCAGCGCTATCTGTCCAACCCCGAAGATCCCAACGCCTTTGAAGGGCCGGCGGTCGTGTTCGACGGGCCGGAGGATTATCATGCGCGGATCGACGATCCGGCCGTCGGCATCACGCCCGATACGCTGCTGTTCATGCGCGGCGCCGGCCCGGTCGGCTATCCCGGCGCGGCGGAGGTGGTGAACATGCGGCCGCCCGCCTACCTCATCACCGAGGGCGTGTCCGCCCTGCCCTGCATCGGGGACGGGCGGCAGTCGGGGACTTCGGGCAGTCCCTCCATCCTCAATGCCTCGCCCGAAGCGGCGGCCATGGGCGGCCTGGCGCTGCTGCGGACCGGCGACCGGGTGCGGATGGACCTGAACAGGGGCACGGTGAACGTCCTCATTCCCGACGAGGAACTGGCCGGCCGCCGGGCGGCGCTGGAGGCGGAGGGCGGCTATCCCTATCCCGCCTCGCAGACGCCGTGGCAGGAAATCCAGCGCTCCGTCGTCGGCCAGCTGAACAGCGGCGCGATCCTGGAGGGCGCGGAGAAATATCAGCGCATTGCCCAGACCATGGGCCTGCCGCGCGACAATCATTAATCCCCCATTTCGGAGTTTATCCCCATGTTCAACGGAGCCATTCTTGTCGGCGCGAGCGAGCGCCAGGGCGGCGAGCCCTTCTTCGCCATCGACCCGTCGACCGGCGCGAAGGGCGGGATCGCCTTTCACAACGCCTCGGCCGCCGATGTCGCGGACGCCTGCGCGCTGGCGGATGCCGCGTTCGAGAGCTTCTCCACGCTGACGCCCGACGCCCGCGCCGCCTTTCTGGAGGCGGTGGCCGACGGGATCATGGCCATTGGCGACCTGCTGATCACCACCGCCATGAGCGAGACCGGCCTGCCGCGCGGGCGGCTGGAAGGCGAACGGGGCCGCACCGTCGGCCAGCTTCGCCTGTTCGCAGGCTATGTGCGCCAGGGCGACTGGCTGGACGCCACCATCGACAAGGCATTGCCGGAGCGGCAGCCGCTGCCGCGCAGCGACCTGCGCCGCGTCAACCAGCCGGTCGGACCGGTCGCGGTGTTCGGCGCGTCCAACTTCCCGCTCGCCTTCTCGGTCGCGGGCGGCGACACCGCATCGGCCTTCGCGGCGGGTTGCCCGGTGGTGGTGAAGGGCCATCCGGCCCATCCCGGCACCGGCGAACTGGTCGCCCGCGCCATCGCCGCGGCGGTCGAGGCCAGCGGCCTGCATGAAGGCGTGTTTTCCTATCTGCCCGGCACGACCAACGACCTGGGCGGCGCTCTGGTGGCCGATCCGCGCATCAAGGCGGTGGGCTTCACCGGGTCGCGCGGCGGCGGCCTTGCCCTCATGAAGATCGCGGCCGGGCGCGACGAGCCGATCCCGGTCTATGCCGAAATGTCGAGCATCAACCCGGTCGTGCTGCTGCCCGGCGCGCTCGCCGCCCGGGCCGAAGCGCTGGGCGCCGCCTTCGTCGGATCGCTGACGCTGTTTTCGGGCCAGTTCTGCACCAATCCCGGGCTGGTGATCGCGCTCGACAGCCCCGATCTGGACCGTTTCGTCGCTGCGGCGGCCCAGGCCCTGTCGGCCAATGCGGCGCAGGTCATGCTGACGCCCGGCATCCATGCCGCCTATGAAAAGGGCGTCGCGGCGCTGGCCGGGGCGGAGGGCGTCACTACCATCGCGCGCGGCGCGGCGGCGGACGGCGTCAATCGCGGCCAGCACGCGCTGTTCGCCGCCAGCGGCGAGCAGTTCCGGGCCAATCCGGCGCTGGCGCATGAAGTGTTCGGTTCCTCCTCCATCCTCGTCAAATGCGCGACGATCGAGGAGGTCATCGACACCATCGCCCGGATGGAGGGCCAGTTGACCGCGACGCTCCAGATGGACGACAGCGACCAGGCCGATGCCGCGAAGCTGTTGCCCACCCTGTCCCGCAAGGTCGGACGCGTGCTGGCGAATGGCTGGCCGACCGGGGTGGAAGTCACCCATGCCATGGTGCATGGCGGCCCCTTCCCCTCGACCTCCGACGGCCGTTCGACGTCCGTGGGCACGCTGGCGATGATGCGCTTCCTGCGCCCGGTCTGCTATCAGGACGTGGCCGACGCGGTGCTGCCGCCCGCCTTGCAGGCCGCCAATCCGTGGAAGCTCAACCGCCGTATCGAGGGCAGGCTGGAGATCGCCCCGTGATGCCGTCCGTGGATGAATCCATGATCCGGTCGCTGGTCCAGTTTGAGGAAGGCGGCCGCCGCGGCGTCGCCGCCCTCGACCGGACCGGCGCGGCCCGGCGCGTGGAGGCCGCAAGCTCCACCCGCGCGCTGGCGCTAGAGGCGATCGCGACCGGGCAGGGCCTGGCCGCCATGGCGGAAGCGCGGCTGGGCGGGGCGGTGGACCTTTCCGCCGTCCGGCTGCTCTGCCCCATCGACCATGAGGATGCCGCGCACCTGCTGGTCGCGGGCACCGGCCTCACCCATCTCGGCTCGGCGGAAGGCCGCGACAAGATGCACAAGGCGGCCGCGTCGGGCGATCTGACCGACAGCATGCGCATGTTCCTGATGGGCGTGGAGGGCGGCAAGCCCGCCGACGGCGGCATCGGCGCGCAGCCAGAATGGTTCTACAAGGGCGACGGCCAGATACTGGTCCATCCCGGCGAGGATTTCACCATGCCGGCCTTCGCGGAGGACGGCGGGGAGGAGCCGGAGGTCGCCGGCATCTACCTGATCGACGGGGACGGCGCGCCGGTTCGCCTCGGCTTTGCCATCGGCAATGAATTTTCCGATCATGTGACCGAACGCGGCAATTATCTGTGGCTTGCGCACAGCAAGCTGCGTCAGGCCGCGCTGGGCCCCGAACTGCTGCTGGGCGACCTGCCGGAGGACCTGCGCGGCACCAGCCGCATCGTCCGCAATGGCGTGACGGTGTGGGAAAAGCCCTTCCTTTCCGGCGAGACCAACATGTCCCACCGGATCGACAATCTGGAACATCATCATTTCAAATATGGCCTGTTCCGCCGTCCGGGCGACATCCATGTCCATTTCTTCGGCACCGCCACCCTTTCCTTTTCGGAAGGCTTCGCCGCGCAGGAAGGCGATGTGTTCGAGGTGGAGGCCGCGCCCTTCGCCCTGCCCGTGCGCAACGGCCTGCGCCGCGCGGCAGACGAGGGCAAGACGAAGGTGAAAGTCCTATGACCATCAGGGCAGGCCTTGTGGGCCTGGGCAAGATCGCCCGCGACCAGCACCTTCCCGCCATCGCGAAGACCGGCGGCATAGACCTTGTCGCCGTCGCCAGCCGCAATGCGCGGGGCGAGGGCGTGAACAACTATCCCGATCTGGACGCGATGCTGGCGGGGGAGCCGGACATGGACGCCGTGATCCTCTGCCAGCCGCCGCAGGTCCGATACCAGGCGGCGCGGCAGGCGATCCTGGCGGGCAAGCACGTCTTCCTGGAAAAGCCGCCGGGCGCCACCGTGTCGGAAGTGGAGGCGCTGGTCGCCCTCGCCCGCGCGCAGGGCGTCACCCTTTATGCAAGCTGGCACAGCCGCTATGCCGCCGCGGTCGCGCAGGCGAAGGCGTGGGTGGCGGAGCGCCCGATCCGGCACATCGACATCCAGTGGCGCGAGGATGTCCGCCACTGGCATCCGGGCCAGCCGTGGATCTGGGAAGCGGGCGGGTTCGGCGTGTTCGATCCGGGCATCAACGCCCTGTCGATCCTGACGGAGATCGTGCCGGAGCCGGTGACGATGCTGTCGGCCAGCCTGGAAGTGCCGGAGAACAGGGACGCGCCCATCGGCGCCGCGCTGAGCATGGCGACGGCGTCGGGCGCGACGGTCGAGGCCGTGTTCGACTGGCGCCAGACGGGCCCGCAGACATGGGACATCGCGGTCGAGACGGCGAATGGCAGCCTGCTGCTGTCGGAGGGCGGCAATATGCTGCGCCTGGACGGGGAAATCCAGATCAAGGCGCCGGACGAGGAATATCCGGCCATGTATCGCCGCTTCGTGGGGCTGGTCGAGGACCGGGCGATCGACGCCGACATCGCGCCGCTGCGTTTGGTGGCGGACGCCTTCCTTTGTGGGCGGCATTGCCCTACGACGGCCTTCGAGGACTGAACCGGGGGGGCCTGAACATTGGGAAGCGAGCGCAAGGACGTAACGGAACGCAAATTCGCGACGGACGAAGGCTCGCTTCGCATCCATCAGGCCATCGCCCGGCAATTGGGCACGGCGATCCTGATGGGCGTCCACAAGCCCGGCGACCTGTTCGAGGGGGAGATCGAGGCGTCGGAGCGGCTTCACGTATCCCGCACCGCCTATCGCGAGGCGGTGCGCATCCTGATCGCCAAGGGAATGCTGGAAAGCCGGCCCAAGGCCGGTACCCGCGTGCTGCCGCGCAGCCGATGGAATGTGCTGGACCCGGAAATGCTCGCCTGGATGTTCGCGGGGGAGCCGGACCGCGACTTCATCCGCGACCTGTTCGAACTGCGCGGCGTGATCGAACCGGCGGCGGCCGAATTCGCGGCGCGGCGGCGGACCGACGAGCAACTGGCGATCATGGCGCAGGCGCTGGACGAGATGGAAAAGCACGGCCTTTCGACGCCGGAAGGGCGGGCGGCGGACCAGCGTTTCCATCATGCGGTGCTGGCGGCGACGCATAATGACGCGCTCGCCGCGCTGGCCAGTTCGGTGGGGGCGGCGGTGAGTTGGACCACCACCTTCAAGCATCGCAAGAAGCTGCTGCCGCGCGATCCCCTGCCCGATCACAAGGCGGTCTATCGCGCCATCGCCACCCGCGACACGGCCGCCGCGCGCAACGGCATGGTGGAGTTGCTGCGGCTGGCCATGGCGGACATGGACGTGGTCATGACGGAACCCGGCAAGCTTTAACAGGGCGTAGAAAAGCGGGCGCCGGCTTTCCGGGCGATGCCGTGGAGGGCCGACCCGGCCGGGTCGGGCGCCGTCAGTTCACCGGGGCCCGCCGCCTGTAGCTGAGCGCTTCGGCCACATGGACGCGCCCGACGCGATCCGCCCCCGCCAGATCGGCGATGGTCCGCGCCACGCGCAGCACGCGGGTATAGCCCCGCGCCGACAGCTTCATCGCCGCAGCCGCCTGCGCCAGCAGTTCGCGCCCGGCCTGATCCGGCCCGGCGACATCCTCCAGCCGCTCTCCATCGACCTCCGCATTGGTGCGCAGCGACGTCCCTTCATAGCGGCGCGTCTGCACGGCCCGTGCGGCGGCGACCCGGACCGCGACCTCCGCCGATCCTTCGGCGGGCGGGGGCAGGACCAGGTCCGCCGCCGTCACCGCCTGCACCTCCACATGCAGGTCGATGCGGTCGAGCAGCGGTCCCGACACCTTGGCCTGATAGTCCGCCGCGCAGCGGGGGGCGCGGGAACAGGCCAGCGCCGGATCGCCCAGATGGCCGCAGCGGCAGGGGTTCATCGCCGCCACCAGCTGCACCCGCGCCGGGAAGGTGACATGCGCATTGGCCCGCGCCACGGTGACTTCCCCCGTCTCCAGGGGCTGCCGCAGCGAATCGAGCACCGTCCGCTGGAATTCGGGCAGTTCGTCGAGGAACAGCACGCCCAGATGCGCCATGCTGACCTCGCCCGGCCGCGCCTTGTGCCCGCCGCCGACCAGCGCCGCCATGGAGGCGCTGTGATGCGGATTGCGGAAGGGACGGGCGCGGCTGATCCGGCCGCCCTCCAGCGTGCCGGCGACGCTGGCCACCATGGAGGTTTCCAGCGCCTCGCCCGGCGTCAGTTCGGGCAGGATGCCGGGCAGGCAGCTCGCCATCAGCGACTTGCCCGCGCCGGGCGGGCCGACCATCAGCAGATTATGGCCGCCCGCCGCCGCGATCTCCAGCGCGCGCTTGGCGCTTTCCTGCCCCTTGACCTGCCTGAGGTCCGCGGTCCGGATCGGCGGCTCCACCTGCCCGGGCTGCGGCGGCGAGAGGGCGGCGGCGCCCTTGAAATGGTTGAGGATGGCCAGCAGGTCGGGCGCGGCGATCACCTCCACCCGACCGGCCCAGGCGGCTTCGGCGCCCTGCGCCACCGGGCAGACGAGGCCCAGTTCCCGCTCCCCCGCATGGAGCGCGGCGAGCAGCACGCCGGGCGTCGGAGCGATGCGGCCGTCCAGACCCAGCTCGCCCACGACGACATAGCCCGCCAGCGTCTCGGCATCGATCACGCCCATGGCGCCGAGCAGGGCCAGCGCGATGGGGAGGTCGAAATGCGACCCCTCCTTGGGAAGGTCGGCGGGCGAGAGGTTCACGGTGATCCGCTTGGGCGGCAGCGAAAGGCCGATGGCGGCGATGGCGTTGCGCACCCGCTCCCGGCTTTCCGCGACCGCCTTGTCCGGCAGGCCGACGACGATGAAATTGGGAAGGCCGGGAACGAGCTGGCACTGAACCTCCACGCCGCGCGCTTCCAGCCCCAGATAGGCGACCGTCGATACCGTCGAAACCAATGATGTTCCCCCATGCCCCGGACGGCCTCCATGGCGCTCCCGCGAGGGCAGGAGTGCCGCGTCAGGGGCCGAACCGGGTTCCTGCCTTCGCAGGAACAGGGAGGCATTTCAATCTCTTGGTGATGGTGGACGGATCAGCCCTCTTCCGGGCGGCCCTTGAAGCCCTGCGCCACGACATACCATTCGACGCTGCCCTTGCGGCTGGCGGGCGGCTTGGCATGCTTGATCGTGGTGAAATGCCTTTTGAGGATGGCGAGCAGGTCGGCGTCGGTGCCGCCCGCGAACACCTTGGCCACGAAGGTGCCGCCCTTGCGCAGATTCTCCACCGCGAACATGGCCGCCGCCTCGACCAGCCCCATGGTGCGCAGATGGTCGGTCGCGGCATGGCCGACGGTGTTCGCCGCCATGTCGGAAATGACCAGATCGGGCGCGTCGCCCAGCGCCTCCGCCAGCAGGGCGGGCGCGCTGTCGTCCATGAAGTCCATCTGGAACAGGGTGACGCCCGGAATGGGATCGGTCGGCAGCAGATCGATGCCCACCACCTTCGCCTTGGGGCAGAGTTTCCGCACCACCTGCGCCCAGCCGCCGGGCGCCACGCCCAGGTCGACCACCGCGCGGGACCCCTTCACGAAATGGAACTTCTCGTCCAGTTCGATCAGCTTGAAGGCGGCGCGGCTGCGCCACCCCTCCGCCTTGGCGCGGCGGACATAGGGGTCGTTCAACTGGCGTTCGAGCCAGCGGGTGGACTGTGCCGTCCGCCCCTTCGCCGTCTTGACCCGCACCTTGCCGGCACCGGTACCTCTCACAGGGGGCCTCTCACATCTTCACTCCGTCGCGGTCCATCAGGCCGCGCAATATGCCCTCGCGAATGCCGCGATCGGCCACGCCCAGGCGCTGGGCGGGCCAGATGTCGAGGATGGATTCCAGGATGGCGCAGCCCGCAACGACCAGATCGGCCCGCTCCGTCCCGATGCAGGGCAGCTTCTGCCGCTCCGCCAGGGGCATGGAGGACAGCCGCGCCGAAATCGCCCGCATCGACGTCGACGGCACGATCAGCCCGTCGATCGCCTGCCGGTCGTAGCGCGGCAGGTCGAGATGCAGGCTGGCCAGCGTCGTCACCGTGCCCGATGTGCCGAGCAGGCGGATATCCGCCTGCGGAGCCGGCAGGCGGCGGGCCAGCGGCGCGAAGGCATCCGCCACGCGCGCGCGCATCCGGGCATAGGCGGACAGCCGGTCCATGGGATCGGCATGGTCGAAAGGCTCGCTCTCCGTCAGGGAGACCACGCCCCAGGGGGCGCTCACCCAATCGACGATATGCGGCGCGCCGGCGCGATTGGCGTCCACCAGCACAAGTTCGGTCGAGCCGCCGCCAATGTCGAAGATGAGCGCGGGGCCGTCGCCCGGCTCCAGCAGCGCGTGGCAGCCGAGCACCGCCAGCCGCGCCTCTTCCTGCGCGCTGATGATGTCGAGGGCGATGCCGGTTTCCCGATAGACGCGCTGGATGAATTCGGCCCCGTTGGAGGCGCGGCGGCACGCCTCCGTCGCGACCGAGCGGGCCAGGGTGACGTGCCGGCGGCGCAGCTTGTCGGCGCAGACCGACAGGGCGGAAATCGCGCGCTCTATGGCGGCGTCGCTGATC
This sequence comes from Sphingobium sp. SA916, assembly GCF_002894065.1. Lineage (NCBI taxonomy): Bacteria > Pseudomonadati > Pseudomonadota > Alphaproteobacteria > Sphingomonadales > Sphingobiaceae > Sphingobium > Sphingobium sp. SA916. The sequence continues at coordinate 8,702 of NZ_LXYF01000042.1, read as the reverse complement.
CGGCCGGAAGCGGCAAGCCCCTCCCCCAGCCGCACGATTCGCGAAAAGGCGTCGACGACGATGAAGCCGTCCGCCGATGGCTTGGCGATCAGCAGGCGGCAATTATTGGTGCCAAGGTCGATGGCCGCGTAGGACCGGCGTCCGCGCAGCGGATGAGGCAAAAGGCCCCGCGATTTCGACGGGGGAGTGAGGGCCGCAGCCTTGCTCCCATTGCCCTGACCGGAACGGACCCCCTTGCCCGAAATTCCGCCGGCCGGGCCGGAACTCTGCGGCGATGGGCGGCTGTGCTGCACCATGGCCGTATCTCTTTTCTTCTTCGCCAGCGCCGAAAAGCGCCGGAACTTGGCGACAAGAGTAGGCAAAGGAACAGGAAAGCGCAAGGCGGGGCGGACAGCCCCCTCAGACAAGCGGCATGAGGGCCGCGACGATCCACCGTTCCTCGGCGCGCAGCACGCCCCAGGCGCGGGCGGCGGCGCGGCTGTCCATCACCTCCACGCCGATGCCGCGCCCCTCCAGTTCGCGCACGAAGGCGCGCGGCGGCTGGCGCAGGGCGGCGCCCGTGCCGACCAGCAGGAATTCCGGCTGGACGTCGAGGTCGAACAGGCCGCCCAGATGCGCCACCGTCAGCGCGTCGACGGGCGGCGCATCCTGCCAGGCGAGCGCCCGCACCGGGGAGAGCAGCAGGCCTTCGGGAAAAACATCGTCGCGGACCCGAAAATCCCGCCCCTGAAAGCCGGTGACGATCGGCCCCTGCCCCGATTCATCGCGGCGCAGCTCTATGCCGGAGCGGTTCCCGTTCAGGGTCGCGCCCCGTCGTCGCGCGGGCCCATCCGCTCGGCCTGGGCGGCGATATTGACCTTGCTCGCCTTCTTCTCCGCCGTGGCGGGGGACAGGCCCAGGCTGATGAGCAGCGAGGAGGAGACATAGACCGACGAATAGGTGCCGACGATGATGCCCAGCATCATGGCCGCGGTGAAGCCGCGCAGCACATGGCCGCCCAGCAGCAGCAGCGCGCCCAGCGCCAGCAGCACCGTGACCGAGGTCATGACCGTGCGCGGCAGCGTTTCGTTGACCGAAAGGTCGATCAGCGACTTCATGTCCATCTTGCGATATTTGCGCATATTTTCGCGGATGCGGTCGTCGATCACCATCTTGTCGTTGATCGAATAGCCCACGATGGTCAGCACGGCGGCGACGATGTTGAGGTCGAATTCCAGCTGGGTGATGGCGAAGAAGCCCAGCGTCATCAGCACGTCGTGCATGATCGCGACGAAGGTCGAGACGCCGAACTGCCATTCATAGCGGAACCAGGAGAAGATCGCGATGCCGATCACCGCCAGCATCACCGCCAGCACGCCGTTCTGGATCAGTTCGCCCGACACCTTGCCCGACACCGTGTCGTAGCGGGAGAAGGTGACGCCGGGGAATTCCGCCGTCATCGCCTTGCGCGCCTTTTCGACGATGGCGTTGGCCGCGCCCGCGCCGCCCTGTTCCGGCAGAGGGAGGCGGATCTGCACCGTTTTCGGATCGCCGAACTGCTGGAGCGAACCGTCGCCCACCCCCAGGCGGTCGATTACCGTGCGCACCCTGTCGGTCTGCGGCGGCGTTTCGAACTTCGCCTCTATCATCAGGCCGCCGACGAAGTCGACGCCCAGGTTCAGCCCCTTGTAGAAGGTCGCGCCGACCGCCAGCACCGTCAGCAGCGCCGTCAGGGCGAAGGCCCAGTGGCGCAGCTTGACGAAGCCGATATTGGTGTTGTCCGGGACGAGCTTAAGCAGTTTCATGTTTCTCTCCGCCCGTCAGATGTGGATTTCGGTCGGGCGCTTGGCGCGGACCCAACGCGACACCAGCAGGCGCGTGAAGGTGACGGCGGTGAACACGCTGGTCGCGATGCCGATCAGCAGCACGATCGCGAAGCCCTTGACCGGTCCCGACCCCAGAGCGAGCATGATGCCGCCGGCGATGGCGTGGGTCACGTTCGCTTCGAAGATCGTGCGGCTGGCTTCCTTATAGCCATGTTCGATGGCCTGCACGACCCCGCGTCCCCTCCGCCTTTCCTCACGGATGCGCTCGTAGATCAGCACGTTGGCGTCGACCGCGGTGCCGATGGTCAGCACGAAACCGGCGATGCCCGGCAGCGTCAGCGTCGCGCCCAATATGCCCATGACGCCCAGGATCACCAGCACGTTGATGGCGACGGCGAGGTTGGCGTACATGCCGAAGCGGCCATAGCTCATGAACATGAAGGCCGCGACCGCCGCCACCGCGATCACCGAGGCGAGCAGGCCCGCACGGATCGAGTCGGCGCCGAGTTGCGGGCCGACCGTGCGTTCCTCCACCACGGTCAGCGCGACGGGCAGCTTGCCCGAACGCAGCGCGATCGCAAGCTGGTTGGCGCTTTCGACGGTGAAGCTGCCGCTGATCTGCGCGCTGCCGCCCAGGATCGGCTCGTTGATGTTCGGCGCGGACAGCACCTTGCCGTCGAGGATGATGGCGAAGGGACGGTTGACGTTCTGCGACGTCACCTGGCCGAATTTGCGCCCGCCCGCACCGTTGAAGCGGATGTTGACGATCGGCTCGTTGCCCTGCTGGTTATAGCCCTGCTGCGCGTCGGTCAGGTCCTCGCCCGACACCATGACCTGCCGGTAGACGGCGATCACCGGCGGGCCGGCGGGATTTGTGGGATAGGGCAGCACTTCGCTGCCGACCGGCGCGCGGCCCTGCGCCACCTCGGCGGGGTTGGCGTTGACGTCGACCAGCTTGAATTCCAGCTTGGCGGTCTGGCCCAGCAGGTCCTTCAGCGCCCTGGGGTCCTGAAGGCCGGGCACCTGCACGACGATGCGGTTGTCGCCCTGCTGCTGGATGGTCGGTTCGCGCGTGCCCATCTCGTCGATGCGCTTGCGGATCACCTCGGTCGCGACTTCCATCGCGCCCTTCACCGCATTGTCGATGCCCGCCTTGGTCGGGGTGATGACGATGGTGGAGCTGTTCACCACCTCCACATTGAAATCGCGCTGGCCGGTGAGGCCCGCACCCTGGGTCAGCGGCCGGATGCGCTCGACGGCGGCATCGACCTGCGACGGGTTGCGCACCATGAAGCTCAATTTCCCGTCGCGGCTGGAAATATCCCCGATCGCGATCTTCGTGTCGCCCCGGCGCAGTTCCGTGCGGACCTGCTCCTCCATATTGGCGATGCGCTGCTTCGCCACGTCCTGGGTCGAGGCTTCGAGCAGCAGGTGGCTGCCGCCCGACAGGTCGAGGCCCAGGTTCACGCGGGTCTGCATGAATTTGGGCAGTTGCCCGACCACCGTGTCCGGCAGGAAGCTCGGCACGGCGCAGGCTATGCCGATCAGCAGCGGCAGCAGGATCGCGACGACCGCCCAGCGAGGGAAATTCAGCATGGGTGGGGCTCAGTCGTTCGCGGGCTTGGCGGTGGCGGGATCGATCACGTCGGTCAGGGTGGACTTCACCGCCTTCACCTTCATGCCCGGCGCCAGTTCGACTTCGGCGTAGAATTCGTCGACGCGCACCACCTTGCCGACCAGACCGCCGCCGGTCACGACCTGATCGCCCTTCTTCACGGCGTCGATCTTGGCCTTGTGCTCCTTCATCTTCTTTTGCTGCGGACGGATCAGCAGGAAATAGAAGACGACGAAGATGAGGACCAGCGGGGCCATCTGAACCAGCATCGAGGCGCCGGACGATTCCCCGCCCGCAGTCTGGGCAAAGGCTGGAGATATGAACATGCTTGGGACTTTCGCCTTATTCTCTTGTCCAGTCGCGGGCGCCGATAAACGCCCACAGATCAAGGGCGCGCGGCTAACACAGATCGCACGGCGGAGGCAACATGATTAGGGTTTCCGACGAATGCGCAAAAAGCCTGCATCGAATGGCTTGCATATTCCCCAAACTGCTTCTAATTGCGCCGCTCCGGTCGGGACGTAGCGCAGCCTGGTAGCGCATCACACTGGGGGTGTGGGGGTCGGAGGTTCGAATCCTCTCGTCCCGACCAAATTTCCGGCAGGGCCTTTTCCGGCTTGCCTGCCTTTTTCCCATTTTTATCCATTTCGCCCGCGCCAGCGCTTTTCCGCTGTCCTACAGCTAACCAAATGGGATAAATGACCCGCCTTTCCGGAACAGGAGGGCGTTTTCATGGATATTGCGGCTCTGATCGATGAAGTCATCGCGCGGGAGGGTGGCTACGGCAACCATCCGGCGGATCGCGGCGGACCGACCAATTTCGGCATCACCCAGGCCGTGGCGCGAGCCAACGGCTATGGCGGCGACATGCGGGCGATGCCCCGGACGGTGGCCGAGGCGATCTATCGCAGGCTCTATTGGGAGAAGCCGGGCTTCGCCTTCGTCGCGGAACTGGCGCCGGCGGTGGCGGAGGAACTGTTCGACACGGCGGTCAATATGGGGCCGGGCACGGCCGGCGGTTTCCTGCAGCGGGCGTTGAACGCGCTCAATCGCAACGGGCGGGACTATGCCGACCTGAAGGTGGATCAGGCGGTGGGGGCGAAGACGCTTTCCGCGCTGGGCGCCTTTCTGGCCGTTCGCGGGCGGGCGGGCGAGAAGGTGCTGCTGAAAGCGCTGGAAGCGCTTCAGGGCGAGCGCTACCTGGCGCTGGCCGAGAGCAGGCCGGCCAATGAGGCCTTTCTCTATGGCTGGCTCGCCAACCGGATCGGATAGGAGGCAGGGATGACGTCTTCACGCAGGCGAGTCGCGGGGGACCGGTGGACGCTGCGGGCGCGGCCGGCCTTTCTCTACATGATGTACGGGTTGCTGCTGTGGTCGGTGCCGCTGGGGCTGGTCGGCGGGGTGCGGCCCGATGTGACGGCGGGGATCATCCGGGCGATGCGAGCCTATTTCAACGCCCTGCCGGAGCCGCTCTATGCGCTCTTCGGGACGGGCTATCTGGGCTATACGGCGGCGCGGGCCTGGGGGAAGGCGAAGGGGGTAGAGCGGTAAGAGGCGCCCCTTGCCCCTTATCCTGTTCCTGCGAAGGCGCTCGAATGAGCGCGGCGGGTCTTCAGGCCAGAGCATCCTGCGCAAAAGTGGGAACCGGTTTTGCGTTCAAAAGGATGCGACAACAAAAGCTTGGAGCGCGCGGCCGCCTATGATTTGACGCAGCGCTCTAGGGCCGTTCGCCGGGGAAATTCTCCTTGAGGAAGTCCAGCACCACCCGCGCTCTTGGCGGCAGGCGTTTGTGGGACGGGTGGACGGCCCAGATGTCGAGCGGGGCGATATGGCTTTCCGGCAGGACCGGGACCAGCCGTCCCGCCGCGATGTCGCCCTGCACCCGGATGGCGGGGAGCAGGGCGATGCCGAGGCCGCTGAGGGCGGCGCGGTGGACGGCTTCGCTGCTGTCGCTGCGGAAGGTGCCGCCCACCACCCTCTCCCGCCCGTCGATGGTCCAGCGGGCGGGCACGTCGCCATAAGCGTAGGCGATGCACTGATGCCCCGGAAGGTCTTCGGCGGACGAGGGCATGCCGCAGCCGGCAAGATAGGCGGGATGCGCAACCAGCAGGCGGGGCAGCGCGCCCAGCGGATGAACCACGAGGCTGTCGTCGCCCACCGGGCCGACGCGCAGGGCAAGGTCGAGGCGGTCCTCCACCACGTCGCGTTGCCAGTCCGTCATCGCGCAATCGAGCTGGAGCGCGGGGTAGCGCGCGGTCAGATCGCCCAGGCGCTCGACATAATAGAGGCCGAGCGCGGTGGTGAAGCCGATGCGCACCAGGCCGCCCGGTTGATCGCGAACCGGGCCGAATTCCTGTTCCGCCCCATCCAGCGCGTCCAGCATCGCGCGGGCGTGGACCAGCAGGCGGTCAGCCTCCGGCGTGGCGATCAGCCGGCGGGTGGTGCGATGGAACAGGATGGCGCCGAAATGCGATTCCACCTGATCCAGCCGGCGGGCTATGGTCGTATGGCTGGCGTGCATCTCTCCAGCCACGCGGGAGAAGTTGGGTTTTTCGCATAGCCGGACGAATGTCCGCAGGGCGATCAACAGATCGGACATTTGCACGATACTCGCACAGATATTGTGCGGCTTATCCTTATTGTCTGATCGGCCGAAAAGCCAGATGCCAGCGCGCAAGGAATGCAGGAAGAGGATGCCCATGACCGATCGCATCGCCCATGCCGGGCTGGCCGCCAAATGCCGGACGGCGGAGGAGGCCGCGGCGCTGATCCGCAACGGGATGGCCGTGGGGATGAGCGGCTTTACCGGGTCGGGCTATCCCAAGGCGGTGCCGCTGGCGCTGGCGAAGCGGATCACCGAGGCGCATGCGGCGGGCGAGCCCTTCCGGGTCAGGGTGTGGACCGGCGCGTCGACCGGGCCGGAGCTGGACGGGGCGCTGGCGCAGGCCGACGGCGTGGAGTTCCGCCTGCCCTATAATAGCGATCCCATTGCCCGGGAGCGGATCAACAAGGGCCAGATGCAATATTTCGACATGCATCTGAGCCAGGTCGCGCCGATGGCGTGGCAGGGTTTCCTGGGCGATCTGGATGTCGCGGTGGTCGAGGTGACGGGGATCACCGCCGGGGGCGAGTTGATCCCCTCCGCCTCCGTGGGCAACAACAAGACGTGGATCGACCGGGCCAAGGGCGTGATACTGGAGGTCAATCGCTGGCAGAACCCCGCGCTGGAGGGGATGCACGACATTTATTACGGCACGGCGCTGCCGCCGCATCGCCAGCCGATCCCGCTGGTGCGGGCGGACCAGCGCATCGGCCAGCCGACCTTCCGCTGCGATCCGGACAAGGTGATCGCGGTGGTCGAGACGGATGCGCCGGATCGCAACGCGCCCTTCAAGGCGCCGGACGACAAGGCGCGGGCGATTGCCGGGCATTTGCTGGAATTCCTGCGTCATGAGGTGAAGAAGGGGCGGTTGCCCGCTTCGCTGCTGCCGTTGCAGTCGGGGGTCGGCAATATCGCCAATGCGGTGCTGACCGGCCTGATCGATGCGCCGTTCGAGGACATGGTCGCCTTTACCGAGGTGATCCAGGACGGGATGCTGGACCTGCTCGACGCGGGCAAGCTGCGGATGGCGAGCGCGACGGCCTTTTCCCTGAGCCCGGAGGCGGCGGCGCGGATGAATGCCGATATGGGGCGCTATCGGGACCGGATGATCCTGCGGCCGCAGGAGATCAGCAACCATCCCGAGCTGGTGCGGCGGCTGGGCTGCATCGCGATGAACGGGCTGATCGAGGCGGACATCTACGGCAACGTCAATTCGACGCATCTGATGGGATCGCGCATCCAGAACGGCATTGGCGGGTCGGGGGACTTTGCGCGCAATGCCTATCTGTCGATCTTCATGACGCCGTCGACGGCCAAGGGAGGGGCGATCTCCGCCATCGTGCCGCATTGCAGCCATGTCGACCATATCAACCAGGATGTGCAGGTGATCGTGACCGAGCAGGGGCTGGCGGACCTGCGCGGGCTGGCGCCCCGGCAGCGGGCGGAGGTCATCATGGAGAATTGCGCGCATCCGGACTTCCGGCCGATGCTGAAGGACTATTTCCGGCGGGCTTTGGCGGGGTCATACGGGTTGCAGTCGCCGATGTTGCCAGGGGAGGCGCTGGCGTGGCACCAGCGCTTCATCGATACGGGGACGATGCGGGGGTAGGTTGGGGAGATGGGGATGAGGTGGCCGGGCTGGCTCGATTTGGCCAATGGCGGACGTCAATGCTTCCCCTCCCCTTCAGGGGAGGGGACTGAGGGGTGGGGGCGTGCCCAAAGGAAAACCAAGCCTGTAGAGGCACGCCCCCACCCCAACCCCTCCCCTGAAGGGGAGGGGCTTAATGGCAAGAAACCAACCATCAAACCGCCATCAAAAATGAGAGGGGCCGCCGGGTAGATTAAACCCCGACGGCCCATCATTGACATGGTCAGCGGCCGGAAGCGCCGCCCAAGGGAAACGTTGATCGCGCTATTTTCCAGATACGGCGCCTCGATCGCGAAACCGCGGTCGACAGTCACCCTATTCTGGAAAACCGACGCATAAGGCGTCGCTCAGCGGCGCGTTCCCCGAATGGACTTGACCGACCCCATTGCTGAACCATGAGACATCGGATCACCTCCTTTCGCTAGTTGAAGCCCCTATAGCCGTTCCCGGTACTGGTCCTTCGCCGTCTATGAAATGATATGTGAATCAGACCGGCCGCTACTTCAAGGCTTGTAAAATTCTTTTTTCGAATCATACTTTTGCGTCCGCCTTTTGCAGGCGATCTGCCCTGAAACCAGCGCCTTTCGCCTGAAATCAAGGACTTAGGCGCGGCAGTCCTCCACGACGCGGCCGACCTCCGCCCAGCTTGGCAGGACCAGCATCTCCAGACCCTGCACCTCGACCGCGAAACGGCCCCGGCTGTAGGCGATCTGATCGAGCGTGGCGTCGCTGGCGGCGCGGGTCGCCTGGGTCGCGGCGATGGCGCCGGTGGCGGGGCCGGCCGGCCAGCTGACCGCGCCATAGCTGGTCCGCACCGTCATCGCCGCCTGCGCCGGGCCGGGCCGCAAAAGGCTGACGCGGCGCGTCGTCCGGTCGCAGCGGATGACGAACAGGCTGCCTTGCGCATCCGGGCCGAACAGGGCGGCCGATCCGGCGCCGTCAACCTGATAGCGCCAGTCGCCCGCGGTCGTCGCGCGGTCCTGCCAGTCGGCCGGCGGCGGCGGAGGGGGCGCGGGCTGGGCCGCGGGAGCC